>JAWCLH010000033.1 GCA_038851035.1 Thermoplasmata archaeon | reverse complement strand
ACCCCGATGATGGCGTTTATAAGGAAGTTGAGACCCGGGGAAAGGAGGATTTATCTCCGGAACCACCCGGAGGACAAAAGGTGATATATATTAGGACGAGAGGTACCTGGATTTCCCGAGGGCAACTACTTTCGGGATATTACAGGAAAAAGGCAGGCGCCGGAGCCGGAAGAAGCCCTAATCAGAGATTTTTTCGATTCTGTGGCCCCTGTACTCCAGTTTCACAGAGCGCTTGATAATGGCCTTGAGCTCGATGGGGCTCATGCCGAAGGCCTCCCCGATGTCGCCTGCGAAGCGCCCCGTGTCGCCGACCATGCTCAGTATTTTTTTCTCTAGCGCCGCGAACTCCTTCTCGGGCATCACGGCCGCGGACAGCACCTCACTGATTTCCTTTATTGTGCAGGTGGTGTTTATGTAGAACGACATGTAGTATGTGTGGTAGGCCTTCTCCGAGCCCGTGGGCCCGGAAACCCACTTTGTCTCGACGAGCTTCATCTTCTCGAAGAACTGGAGCGCCTCCTTCCCCTCCTTGCCGTATTTCTCCTCAATCTCCTTCATGGTGCGCCAGTCCTCCGAGACCTCCTTGAAGACGTCCCTCCTGACTTTGCTGTCGACCGCCCTCAGAATCGGCACAAGGTCGGTGGGGTCGTTGATGACCTTGATGCGCTTCGTCGCCGTTTCGCCAACCATGGCTCCCTGCCTCTCACAGCTTCTCCGTTAGGTCTGAGAAGGGGGTATGGGAATTGTATAATATAAGCCTATATATGCATAAATGCTCCCCGCGTGTTATTTCCGCATGTACCGCTACCCTCTGCGTGTGGAGGCGGGCGAGGGGCCGGTGTTTGCTCGTTCCTTGCGCGGCGCCCGAGTAGAACGGGGATTGTGGGCTGGTTCGAGCGAATCAGCGGCCGTGAAATTGACGCCTCCTAGCCGCGAGGGCGGCCGGGAGGAGGATGCTCAAACAAAGCAGGGCTGCGCCCACACCGAATCCGGGAACGAAGGCGCTCCCCCCCTCCCGCTTGGGTACTGGGTTTTGGACATTGATTTTGACTAGGACCTCCTGAGAGTAGTCCTGGCCATCGTACGCCCTGGCGTAGACTGTATGAATTCCCGCGGCGAGGTTGCGGGTGTCGAGCTCGTAGCTCCAGAAGCGCGTTCCCGAGGCTTTCTGCCACGCGCCTGTTGGGTCGAGCTTAACCTCGACCTTCTCGACCTTTTTATCGTCTTTAGCGGTTCCGGAGATCGTTACAGTGCCCTTTACTATTGAGTTGTTCAGGGGCTGCTCGATTTTGACAGTCGGCCTCTGGTTCGGTCTCTCCTGGACTGATATCGAGACCTCCGCGCTCGCGCTGAGCTCCCCGTCCGAGACGGTCAACCTGATGGTATAGTTGCCCTTGCTGAACGTGGTCTTGATGAGCGCGGAGGTGCCGAGGGTCTTGCCCTCGCGCACGTTCTCCCACAGATAGCTCATCCGGTCGCCATCGGGGTCATAGCTCGAGCGGCCGTCGAGTGTGACCAGCTCGTCGACGTAGAAGCTCTGCCTGTCCCTAGGTGCGTCTATCCTTGCCTCCGGGGGATTATTATAACGGAGTATCTCAACCCCTCTCTCTGCGTAGGCTGTGGCGCGTCTGTTGTCGGTGACCCTGAGCACCGCTGTGTAGCTCCCCTTTTCGGAGTAAACAGCCGTAGTGTTGGCATCGGTGGCCGACTCGAAATCGAAGACACCGTCGCCGTCGAAGTCCCATTCGTATTTCACGATATACCCGTCAGGGTCGATGGCTGTTCCGGAGAAGGGGATCTCCTCGCCGATGTAACCCTCCACAGCCTCCCCGGCGTACAGAATCACAGGCGGGATGTTGGGGGGTAGGGGTGGCTCGACGGTCACATTTACAGTGGCTTGGGATTGCCCACCCCTGTCGTCGGTGACCCTCAGGGTCGCTTGATAGAAGCCTATGGTCTCGTAGACGAAGCTCGTGTTGCCGTTGATGCCGCGGTAGTCCCAGACCCCATCGCCCTGAAAGTCCCATTCGTAGGTCGTCACATACCCATCGGGGTCCGTGGCGTAGGCCCAAAAGTAGGCCCTCTCCCCTGCAGTCACGGTCATGTCCTGGCCTGCATCGGCGATGGGAGGGATGTTGACGGTCAGGGTCTTCGCCCTCACCTCATTAGAGTAATTCACATGACCCGTCAAGTCCCTGACCTCTATCCTAAAGTAATGGACCGTGTTGGGTTTGAGGCCAGTCACATTGTAGGTGGTGGTGGAAGCGTGGGGTATGCTCGCGACCTTAGTGGCGTCTGACGGGGCGAATCCTGCGTAGGAGCCCCTGTGAACAATGTACTCCGCGAAGTCGGGGTCCCGGGTCTGTGTCCACTCGAGAAGAACAGAGCTCTCCGTGATCTCGATGGGGTCGGCGAGTACGGGGGCCACTGGCGGGAGGTCTGGCCCGAGCGTGGTCCCGCTGACCTCGTTCGAGTCATTAAATAGCTGGCCCGTGTCGTACACCCTCAGCCTGAAATAATAGGTCGTGTTGGCCTCCAGGTCCGAAACGGTCTGGACCACCCTCTCCTTTTCGAAAATCTGGGCCCTGAGCGTTCCGGGCTCTGGAGTGAACCCCTGGACCTTCGAGCAGTGGAGCTCGTACCGGGCGAAGTCCGGGGCCTCAGAGGCTGTCCACTCGAGCTGCATCGACCTCTCGGTCTCGTTGAAGGGTTTGTAGAGGACAACCGCTGGCGGAGGGCGGTTGGAGAGCGTCGTCCCGCTGACTTCATTTGAGTCCGCGTAGAGCTCTCCGGTGTCTCTGACCCTGACCTTGAAGTAGTATGTTGTCTCTGGCAATAGGCGCCCGACCTCCCAGTTGGTCCGGTCGCGCTCGACTATCGTCGCGACGGCGGTTCCGGCGGTTATATTGAAATTTGGCGTTGTCGAGGCATGGAGCTCGTACTGCTTGAAGTCGGGTTCGGGGCTCTCTGACCACTCCAGCCTCATCGAAGTCTCGGTGACGTCCGTCGGGGGCTGAAGCGCTACGGGAGATGGTGGCGCGTTGGGCGGCAAGGTGGTTCCGTTGACTTCTCCTGACAGGTTCCAGAGGCCTCCGGTGTCCTCGACCCTCAGCCTGAAGAAGTAGGTGGTGTTGCTGGAGAGGCCCGAGGCTGTGTAGGACGTTGTGGACTGGTTCTCGATGGTGGCGATAAGGGACTCGTTGCTCGGCTCGAAGCCGCTGCCGTTGCCCATGAATAGCGTGTACCGTGCAAAATCGCTATCATTATTCCTAGACCAACTTAGCGTCATCGAGCTTTCCGTGATATTCGACGGGGGATAGAGTACGGGGGCCTCTGGAGGTAGGTTTTGGGCCGCTGTGGTGGCGTTGACGCGGTTGGAGTCGTTGAATAGCCCCCCAGTGTCCCACGTCCTGACCCTGAAATAGTAATTGGTCGATGGCAAGAGGCCGGTGACGGAGAACTGGGTCGTGTTTTGGTCAGGGATGGAGGCGATTAAGGTGGACTGGGAGGGGGTGAAGCCCGGCTGGGTGGAGCCATGGAGCTCGTAGCGCGCAAAGTCTCCGTCGTTGTTCCGGCTCCAGGATAGCGTCATGGAGCTGTCGGTGACGGATGTGGGCGCATAGAGAGTCACAGCGGCCGGCGGGACGTTGCCGAGGAGAGTTGTGGCCCTGACGACATTCGAATCGGCGGAAAGGCCGGCGCGGTCGAGCACGCGAACCATGAAGTAATAAGTGGTTAATCTGGCAAGTCCAGTGACCAGGAGCCCGGTCCTTGACCTGTCTCCCGTCCACATTAGGAGCTTTGGAGCGCTGAAGTTCGACAGCGTGGACTGGTAGACCTCATACCTGCTGAAGTCTTTGTCCGGGTTCATCGTCCAGCTGAGCTCTAGCGCGTTATCGGTGATGTTGGTGGGCTCATGTAGGGTCACTGGAGTGGGGGGCGTGTTGGAGGTGTAGCGGAGGACCATTCCGTTCCACCCCGAGCAGAGGGTTGGCTCGCCCCGGGGACGGGAGGAAAGGCCCGTCAGGGGCTGGACGGTGGCGGCGGGCAGGAGGCGGGTCTCCCTGCGGGATTCGTTGAATAGAGCCGCGGTTCCGCCCTCGCCCACGACGAGGGCGTCGCCGGTGTCAGGGAGCCAAGAGACCGCAAGGAGGTTGGATGCGAGGGGCAGAGTGTAGCTCCTCCACTCACCATTCTCCTCTATCAAGCGGAGCTCCCCATTGTCGCAGGCGATGAGCGCAGGGGAGAAGGATATCGAGTTGAATACCGGGCCCTGCTGGACCACTCTGTTCAGGACCGAGACCATCATCCCGCTGCACCGCAGCATCACCTGCCAGCTCGTCCTGACCCATCCCGTTGGGCCCATCACCTCCCTCACGTCACCACCCACGATGTAGGCGTCTCCGTCCGAAGGATTGAAGGCCACATCGCGCAGGGTGTAGGTCGTCTCGCTTGGTACGGGGATGCTCTTGGTCCCGTCGAATCGGCGGATGGTGCCTGAATCCCCGACGATAAGGGCGTAGTCGCCCGAGGGACTCCAGGCGACGGCCCTGAGCGTCTGGACCGTTCCTGACTGGAGATTTGGCTCTATGTTCCCATTCCTGCTGTAGCGGACGAGCGAGCCGGCCTCTCCGACAATCAACGCGGAACTCCCGTCTGGCTTCCAGGCAACGTCATAGAACGAGGGCCGGGTGGTCTTGACGCGGACGAGGCTGATGTCCCACCCATTTCCGTCGTAGACGGCCACTAGCCCCCCCGCCCCCACAGCGAGCGCAAGGGTGCCGTCGGGGCTCCAGGCGACGGAGAACAGGGTCTCTGTGATTGTTCTTCGTGACAGCTCCTCCAGACTCAGTTCGTCATATATCCCGACGTAGCCCTCCTCACCCACTACAAGCGCCGCGGAGCCGTCGGGTCTCCAGGCCATCCGGTTGAGCGACGAGCGATGGGCGATGGACGATGTGAAGGCCCCATCTTGGGTGTACTTCCTTATCTCACCGTACATCAGCAAATACCCGAAAGCCCCGTCGGGTCTCCAGCTGACACCGGCGATGCCGAACGGCGGCAGTCCCTCATCTGCCACCCTTAGGCCAGTCCCGTTCCAGTATAGGAGCCTACCCCTAAGGGACCCCTGCGACGAAACATAAGTGGTCGATATTAAGGCCACGCTGGCAGTCGGGGAGAAGGCGACGTCGATGACTTGTGAAGAGGTGAGCTCCGTATCCACAGTCCTCAGGGTTTTGTTCTGGGAAGAGTAAATCAAGACCCGCCCTCCGGACGAGGAGGAGGGGTCGTCGCCGGCCACGAGGGCGTACACGCCCCCCGGCTCCCATGAAACGGAGCGCAGGACGAGGCTCCCACCGCTCGAAAGCGTTGTAACGCCCTCCCCTTCCACAAGAAGTACGGTCCGCCTCTCCCCCACAACCAATGCTAGGCCAGTTCGCTGATTGATGTCGATGCCTAGGAGGCTCTCTGTCGTGCCCGTAGGAATCTCTGTGAGGGAGCCACCGGAGTACCTGAGGAGCTTTCCGCCCGTGGCTGTGATTAGGGCGTAGCCACCGGGGTGCCAGGCCACGTCCGTGAAGCTAATAGTGGTGTTGGTATAGAGGGGCAGGAATTCGGTGCCGTCGTAGAGAATAAGGTTCCCTTGAGCGCCGGCGATGAGCGCGGTTTTTCCGTCAGGGGTCCAAGCAGCGGCGCTCAGGTCCGCACCCGTCGGGTAGGGGTGAACCCAGTCGAAGCGGCCGAAAGATTCGTCCAGATAGGGGGAGTTCTCCAGCTCTCCCTTCTGGGGAAGCACGGGGGCCGGGATGGAGCCAGAAAGAAGCCAGAGCACAGCAACAATCGCCAGCCGGGTTCGGGACATGCCTTTCACCGTCACACCACTGGCCTTTCTCATACCAAAGTGGTCATATAAAGATTGTTGTAATTTCAGGCAGATAGTATTTTAAATCGCTCACCCGATTAGGGCTGGCTGAGCGGGATGGGCGGGGTGGAAACATGAAGGCGTTCAGGGTCGCGGGGCGGTTCAGAATGGGCTCCTCGATCATGCGATTCGAGAAAGAGGTGGTGGCGGAGGGGAGGGAGGGGGCGGAGGAGAAAGTGTTCAAAGAATTGGGCAGTAAGCACAGGGCCAAGAGGCACGACATCAGAGTGGAAAGGGTCGAGGAGCTGGCGCCGGAGCAAGTGAGCGACGCGAGCGTTAGGATGCTGTTGATGGAGAAGTGAGGTGGGCCCGATGCCGGAGAGCAGGGAGGAGGAGCTGAGCAGGTCGCTGGAGGAGTTGGAGATGGCGAAGCTGAGGCTTGAGAGCCTATCGAGGCAGGCAGAGCTCCTCCAGGCGTCCCTGAGTGAGCATGCGCGAGCTATAGAGACCATCAGGGCGTTTTCGGCGCTGAAGGAGGGAACGGAGATTCTCATCCCGGTGGGTGCTGGGACATTCCTCCCTGCCCGGAGCGCGGGCGCAACCCATGCGATCGTCGGGATAGGGGCCGGAGTATCTGTTGAGAAGGGCACGGAGGAGGCACTGGCGAAGCTGGAAAAGGACGCCGCCGAGATAGAGCTTGCCCAGAAAAAGATAATTCAAGAGCTGAGAAATGTCGAGAAGCAGGCGGGACTCCTGAGCCAGAAAATTCAGACCCTCCAGCGGGAGCTTGAGGAAGGAGAAGCGGATAAGGGTTTGTTGGAGGAGGAGTAGCCGGGAGCGAGCCCGCTGCTAATCTCTCAATTCGAGGTTTGGTCGATGTTCCAATCGCTCAGGGAGAAGCTCGGGGCTCTCGTGAAGAAGCTCTCCACCGAGTACAAGGGGCTTGCGGATGAGGGCGAGTCATGCAGGGAGAGCGGGGGGACCGAATCGGGAGCACAGGGAGCCGAGGCCCGGGGGGCCGAAGGGAAGGGGGAGGGAGCGACCGCAGCGGCTCCGGCCAGAAAAGCGGTGAAAAAGGCCAAGGCGGCGGCGCGCGCGGCGGCATCCTCGAAGGGCGGAACCACCAGCGTCATCGCCTCATCGGCATTGTCCGGGGAACCATTCACCGAGGGGCTTCTGGGCAGGAGGCTTAGGGAGGGGAGGCTTGATGAAATCCTTGACGAGCTCGAGATGGCTCTGCTTGAATCCGATGTGGCGCTCCCGGTGGTCGAGGCAATACGGAAGCGTGTCAAGGACGAACTTGTCGGGCGGAAGGTCAGGCTCGGAGTCGATATTGAGGGTGTGGTCGGGGATGTGCTTAGGAGTGCAATCTCGGGCGTCCTCTCGGGCGAGCTCGCACCCCCCAGCACACGCCAGAGTCGCTTCCAGCCGCCCTACTTCAGCGAGTTTGTGGAGAAGAAGGAAAAGCCAGTGGTCATCATGTTTGTCGGCATAAACGGGACTGGCAAGACGACAACGATTGCCAAAATAGCCCACCTCCTGATGAAACAGGGCTACTCGTGCGTGATTGGCGCCGCGGACACTTTCAGGGCTGGCGCGATCGAGCAGCTCGAGAGACATGCCGAGAGACTCGGGGTGAAGCTGGTCAAGCACCAGCCTGGGAGCGACCCGGCTTCCGTCGCCTTCGATGCCATCGAGCACGCGAGGGCGAGGAAAAAGGACGTAGTCCTCATTGACACGGCAGGGCGGATGCAGACCGCCACTGGCCTGATGGAAGAGATGGGGAAAATAGCGCGGGTGGCGAAGCCGGACCTTATCATATATGTAGGGGACGCGCTGGCTGGCAATGACGCCGTGAATGAGGCGGTGGCGTTCAATAAAGCCGTTGGGATAGACGCCGTTGTCCTAACCAAAATCGACGCGGACGCGAAGGGAGGGGCGGCGCTATCGATAAGGTACGCCACGGGCGCGCCCGTGATTTTCGTCGGGACCGGCCAAGGCTACGACGACCTACAGCCATTCAGTCCCGGCTGGATGGTGGAGAGAATATTCGGAGCGGGTGAGGGGAAGGCGGGGGCCTGAGGAAGAAGGGGGAGGAGCCAGCCCGCCCATGGACGGAATCAAATCTATCACATCTCATAATCGACTCAGGCCTTCGCGATTTTCGCAGGAGGTACATAATCTCACGACCCATTTTTTGGTAGTATTCACCTTTTTATCGGATACATCCTGTTTAACTTAACCTACAGGATTGTACAATGATATCGCGATGATAATTCCCTTTGGTAACACATTCAGGCCTATTCTGTAATTACGTGTTGTTTAATTTTTATAAATATAACCAATTGCGGTATCGACCATCATTTTCTTTGGGGTTTCTAATGTCCTATTTTTTTTATTTATGCAAAAGCTTTGATGAAGAAGCTATGATATAAATTCGGATATATTTAGCCCGATAAGGGATGGTGGTGCCATCCGAGCAGGCCCCCCCGCCCCTCCCCGCCCGGGCCGTCGGGCACCTGGCCGGCCTGAGTAAGGTTTAATTGCGCGAAGTCGTATGCTGTCGATTCGGAGCCGTGGGTTGCGTGAAAATCGGCATCCTCTCCAGGGACCGCCAACTATACACGACCAAGCGCCTACTCTGGACCGCCAAGGAGCTGGGTCACGACCCAATATACCTCGACACCCTAAAGCTCTCTCTGATGGTGCGCAACTCGAGCTTCGAGGTTTTCTATGAGGAGGAGAATCTGGGCCCCGTGGACGTGATTCTGGGCCGAATTGGAGCCTCGATAACAGACTATGGTTTGGCGGTCATCAGGCATTTCGAGTTCAAGGGGGTACCGGTCGTCAACAGCTCCCAGAGCATCGCGGACTCAAGGGACAAGTTCAGATCCCTGCAGATACTCACGCGCCATGGCATCAGGGTCCCCGCGACCGTGCTCACCCGCTCGCCCGTTATGACAATGAAGTCCATAGATATCCTCGGAGGGCCGCCCGTGGTCCTCAAGATGCTCCAGGGCACCCAGGGCATCGGAGTAATGCTGGCCGAGAACCCAGCGGCCGCGGAGTCAATACTCGAGACATTCTGGGGCCTTGGCCACGACATCCAGATTCAGACCTTCGTGAAGGAGGCGAGCGGAACCGACATCAGGGCGTTCGTCATAGACGGCCAGGTGGTCGCATCGATGAAGCGGGAGTCGACCACGGGGGAGTTCAGGTCCAATATCCATCGTGGTGGCGAGGGGCGGCTGGCGATACTGAGTCCGGAGTTCGAGGAGACTGCGATAAAGACAGCCGAGGTCCTGGGGCTCAAGATAGCGGGTATAGATATGCTTGAGTCGAGCGAGGGACCGGTGGTGATCGAGGCAAACTCCTCCCCGGGCTTCGAGGGGCTGGAAAGGGCGACCCACAAGGACGTGGCAAGAATGATACTGGAGTTCCTGACTAGGTATGCCCGGGGGCTTTGAGGATGCCTCCAGCACGGGGAAGCTTCCAGCTTGGTGAGACGATCGTTCTTCCGGGTGAGACGAGGCATGTGCGGCTCCCGGTCAGCGAGTCCTACGTCTCCACGCTGGTCGAGATTCCCGTGACGGTGATCAACGGTCTTCAGGAGGGGCCGGTTCTGCTGGTGACGGCCGCCTCCCACGGCGACGAGTGCAACGGCACAGCCATAGTCCGAGAGCTGATATATGGGGTGGACCACAGCACCCTCCGCGGGGTCCTGGTGTGCGCGCCCGTGCTCAACCTCCCCGGCTTCCTGCGCAACGAGAGGAATCTTCCTGATGGGCGTGACCTCAACCGCAACTTCCCAGGAAAGCCCGACGGGAACTCCGCGCAGAGGATAGCGCACATGATATTCAACAAAATCGTGCTCAAGTGCAACTATGGGATAGACCTCCACACCGCGGGCAGGGGGAGGTCGAACATACTCCAAGTCAGAGGAGACATGACCAACCCGGAGGTCCGCAGGATCGCAAAGGCATTCGGAACAGAAATCGTCATAGACGAGCCCGGTCTGGACGGGACCCTGCGCAGAGCTGCGACGGAGGCGGGCGTCCCCACGATAACAGCCGAGGTCGGCGAGTCCCAGAGGTTCGAGAGGCCATTAGTAAGGGCCGGGCTGAAGGGCGTGATGAACGTGCTCTACGAGCTCGGCATGCTCAAGGGCAAGGTCCAGCCCCCTCTCTTTCAGGTCATAGTCAAGAAGACGGAGTGGGTCAGGGCAGACCGCGGCGGAATTCTCGAGATGTACACGAAACCACGGGCATTGTTAATGGAAGGCGAGGAGGTCTGCGCCATAACCAACCCCTTTGGAAAGGAGGTCTCGGTCGTCAGGGCCCCATTCACCGGTATGGTCGTGGGCATCACGAACTATCCAATGGTTTCCCCGGGCTTCCCGATATGCCACATGGTCAAGCTCGACAAGACCCTTGCCACGGTCGAGAATGCGCTCAGGCGTGAGAGAACGATGAAGAGAGGTGAGAGGCCTCCGGAGCCACTCGGCGAGGGGGCGGGGAGGGAGGAGGTGGTCGAAGAGAGTAGTGCGCTGGGGGAGGAAAACGCTAAAGGAGCGGGAGCGCAATCGGAGGAGGCGCCCTCGGCCTCTAAAGAAAGAGTTCAGATCGGCGGCGATGAAAAGATTGGAGGGAGAATCGAGAGAATCAAAACGATGAGGGGGGAGGAACAGAGCGGGATGGGGGCCGGGGATGCGGAGAAGGGCGGCATGGGTGTTGGCCCTAGGGAGGAGGGGGCGGGCGCGGGGAGGGCAGAAGGGGAGGAGCGGGGGACGGCGAGGGGAGAGGCAAGAGCAACGTCAGTTCGAGGGGAGGGGAGCGAGGCCGGCGAGAGTGCGGAGAGGGAGCAGGATCGCGAGGGCAGCAGCACGGAGTACTACGAGGACTATGACGAGGACGCAGAGCCCGAGGAAAAGGAGTGAGCCGCTCTTCTGTATGGAGGGGCTCCGGGCATCGATAGGCCAGAGGAACCGAAGGCGGGAGTGTCCGGGACCGGATCGAGAGCCCCGCAAACTTCTATCTGGACAACCTATTTATATCTTCAACCCATTGCGAACTCACCCGCGCCAACAGGAAGAGAGCACGTGGGTGGGCGGTCGGTGGTATGTCCTACAAGTTCCGGGGTAGATATTTCGACGACTTCAACGTTGGAGACGTCATTGAGACTGCGTCCAGAACCGTGACTGAGGCGGATGTGGCGTTCTTCGCCGGCCTCTCCGGGGACTACAACCCCCTCCACACAGACGAAGAGTTCATGAAGGGGACACCTTTCGGTGGTCGCATCGCCCACGGGATGCTCATCGCTTCGATCGCGACAGGTCAGGCCAACCAGCTCGGTGTCTTTGAAGGCACATCGCTCGCCCTTCTGAGCATGACTCTCAAATTCATGGGCGCTGTTAAATTTGGAGACACCGTCCGCACCGTGCTTACCTGTCGTGAGAAAAAGGAGTCCAGCAAACCCGACAGGGGGACCGCCACCTTCGATGTGAGGGTCCTCAATCAGAGGGGCGAGGTTGTGGTCGAGAGCGAGTGGATTGTTCTCCTAAGGAAGCGGCAGGCAGTGGAGAGGATGGGTGCCTCGGTGGGCACGGGCTGAGGGCGAGAGGCGGCCTGGTTGGGCATTCAGGTAATGATGGGCACATAGGGGGATGAGGGAATGAGGCTCAAGGACAGGGTTGCGATTGTGACGGGTGGTGCGAGTGGAATCGGAGAGGCGACCTGCGTTCGGTTCGCGCAGGAGGGTGCGAGGGTCGTGGTTGCTGATATTGACCTCGCTGGAGCGGAGATGGTGTGCGCTAAAATAAAAGAAGCGGGCGGGCGCGCCGTCGCGGCAAGGGTGGATGTGAGGAGCGCGGCCGACGCCAAGGCCATGGTCGAGGCCGCCCTAAAAGAGTTCGGCCAGCTGGACATTCTGATTAATAATGCGGGTATTAATCGTGACGCGATGGCGAAAAAAATGACTGAGGAGCAATGGGACACGGTGGTGGATGTCAACCTTAAAGGGACTTTCCTATGCTCACAAGCGGCCGCGGTCCCGATGATGGAAAGGAGATATGGAAGAATCGTCAACACATCTTCCATCGGCGCTCTTGGTAACATTGGCCAGGCCAACTACTCGGCCTCGAAGGCCGGTGTGATCGGCCTCACAAGGACCCTCGCGCTGGAGTTCGCGAGATATGGCATAACCGTGAACTGCGTCGCACCCGGCGCCACAAAGACCCGGATGACCGCTGGAATTCCCCCGGACATTGCCTCGAAATTCATTGAAAGCATACCCCTAAAGCGTTTCGCCGAGCCATCGGAAATCGCGAGCGCCCATCTCTTCCTCGCCAGCGACGAGGCCTCCTATATCACTGGACAGGTGCTTTTCGTCGACGGGGGAATAAGCGTCGGGCTCTGAAGGGAAGGGGGAATGGCTGGAGGGGGCGCCGGGGGGACTGGTGTGATGAGCGGTGGAAAAGGGGCGTGCGGGGGGCTGCCGGGAGGCGCGAGGCTGGACCCTGTTGAAGGACATAACCCGAGGTCTGGGAGCGCTCCCCGCGCCGGCATTATCGACATCGCCGTGGCGATTCCATGGCGGAGACTCAGCGCTGCGGCCATTGCCGCGGCCTGGGGCGGGAGGGGAGGGCGGGGGCGGAGGGCAGTCGCATCGTACGACGAGGATTCCATAACCCTAGCGGTCGCGGCCGCGCTGGAGTGCCTCGATGAGAGGGCGGCGGAGGAGCTGGGAGCTCTCTACTTCGCCTCCGTCAGCGCGCCCTATATTGAGAAGTCATGCGCAACGATTGTGGCGAGCGCGCTGGACCTAGGCGGAATGTTGAGAACTGCAGACTTTGGCGGCTCGCTGAGGGCGGGCTCATCCGCTCTCGCCGCCGCGCTCGACGCGGTGGACGCCGGGGGTGTAGAAACGGCCCTTGTTGCGGCAGCGGATTGCCGGATTGCGCCGCCCGGCTCCTCGCTCGAGGCGGTCCTTGGGGATGGAGGGGCTGCGGTGCTGGTCGGGCGCGAGGAACCGATAGCGATACCGCTCGCCTCAGCGTATATTCCGCACAACATAATGGATTTGTGGAGAACGGAACAGAGAAGTCTCCGCTCAGGTGACACCCGCTTCGGCAGGGTCGAGGCCTATGCAAAATACGCCGTCGCCGCCTCAAAGGAGGCGATGAAGAGGGCGGGCACAGGGCCGAGAGAGATATCGAGGGCGGTTCTGCCCTCTCCGGACGGCAGGGGTCACGGGGCCGTGGCTAGGGAGCTCGGTCTGAGGCCCGAGTCGGTCGTGGACCCGGGGGCGGAGGAGCTAGGAGTGCTGGGCACGGCCCATCCCTTTCTAATGCTGGAGTCGGCCCTCCAAGCTTCTGAGAGGGGCGAGAGAATTCTGTTCACCGCATGCGGGGATGGCTGCGACGCGATCATTTTTGAGGCCACCGCGTCCGTTGAGGCATTCAGAAAGCGGAGGCGGAAAGCAGCACCCGCAGTTGAAATCGGTTATGTGAAGTATCTGGCTTTCAAGAAACTCCTCGCCGAGGGGCCCGAGGAGGGGAGGCCCTTCTCCTCGCCGATTCAGATGAGCAGGGAAGAGGGTCTGAGCCTGAGGCTGCGCGCAAAGAAGTGCAAGGCGTGCGCGACCATCAACACGCTGAATCTCAGAGTCTGCCCGCACTGCGGCCGGAGGGACGATTTCGACGAGGTAAAGCTGACGCGCAGGGGCGTGCTCCATACCTACACGCAGGAGCACTACTATCCCACCCCAGAACCTCCTGTGACCATGGCAGTGGTCGACCTTGAGGGTGGCGGAAGGTACTTGGCCCAAATGACCGACGTCGAACCTTCGGAGGTTAGGATAGGCATGGAGGTCGAGCTGACCTTCCGGAAGCTGCACGAGGGCGGGGGATACCATAATTACTGCTGGAAGTGCAGGCCGGTCAGGAGGACGGGCAGGGGGGGAGCGGGCGCGGAGAGGGCCGCGGCGTCCGATACGAACCAGATAACTAGTAAGGGCGCCGGTGGCGGCGGTGGGGAGGTTGGGGCGGGTGGGAAGATTTCTGGGGGTGGGTCCCGATGGGCCTGAGGGACAAGATCGCGATAATCGGCGCCGGCTGCACTATGTTCGGTGAGAACTTCCATCTCGACTACTCCGATATGATGGTCGAGGCGGCTGCGGAAGCTCTCGAGGAGGCCCATCTCACGGGAAGGGACATTCAGGCAGCCTGGCTGGGGACCGCCTTCCCCGACGCGGGGGTCTGGAAAGGGAGGTCTGGGATGGACCTCGCGCAGTCTCTGGGAATCTTCGACATACCAATCACTAGGGTGTCGAACTACTGCGCCACTGGTGGCGACGCCTTCAGGAACGCCTGCTACTGTCTCCTGTCTGGAGAGGCGGATGTTGTAATGGCGATGGGCGTGGAGAAACTCCGGGACCGTCCGCCCCAAGAGAGTCTAGTCAGGATGATGGTGGAGAACGGCCACCCGATAATCCAAAAGGGGTTCACAGCGGCGGGGACATTCGCCGTAACCATCACAAGGCACATGCACGAGTTCGGGACAAAGGCCGAGCATCTCGGGATGATATCGGTCAAGAACCATAGGCATGCCATCAACAATCCCAAGGCGCAGTACAGGCAGGAGTTCTCCTTGGAGCAGGTGATGAATTCCCCAATGGTCGCCTGGCCGCTGACTGTCCTGATGAGCTGCCCTACCACAGATGGCGCCGCATGTGTGGTGATGACGAGAACGGAGGACGCGGCGAAGTTCAATAAGGACTATGTTCTTGTTAAGGGCCACGGCTTCTCGGTCTCGACGGGCTGGGACTTGCCATTCTACGACCCCCACCACGAGTTCACCGGCTACAGGGCGACGCGGGTCGCTGCCACAAAGGCCTACCGGGACGCGGGAATCAGCAACCCGATGAAGGAGCTAGACGTGGCGGAGGTCCATGATTGCTTCGCCAGCGTCGAGCTCGTGACCTACGAGGACCTGGGCCTGTGCGCGAGAGGCGAGGGGAAGAGACTGGTCGAGGAAGGGGTGACCTCTGCAGGTGGTGAGCTTCCCGTAAATCTCAGTGGAGGGCTCCTGAGCTGCGGTCACCCTGTGGGGGCCACGGGGCTCAGGATGCTTTATGAGCTGACGAGGCAGCTCCAAGGCCGGGCTGGGAAGAGGCAGGTTCCGGATGCGCGTCTGGGCCTTGCTCACAATATTGGGGGACCGGGGGCGGTGGCCTCGGTGACGATACTGGGGGCGAGGTGAGCGGAGCTGGTGAGGGTCAGAGGGCAATCGAGCGAGCGGCATGCTCGGAACAGGAAGCAGAGGTGGTGAGCTTGTCGACCGAAAGAAGAATTCGGGTCCTGATCGCAAAGCCCGGGCTGGACGGGCACGACGTAGGAGCGAAGGTCGTGGCCTACGCCCTACGGGAGGCCGGGATGGAGGTGATCTACACTGGCCTTCATCAGACGGTGGACCAGATAATCAACACCGCCCTGCAGGAGGACGTGGACGTGATCGGCCTGAGCATTCTCTCTGGAGCACATTTACCGATAACCGAGAAATTAATGGCGGGCCTGAGGAAGGCCGGCGCTGGCGACATCACGGTCATTGTCGGGGGCAACATTCCAAAAAAGGACCACGAGGCACTCAGGGCGATGGGCGCCGCGGCGGTCTTCCCGACGGGGACGCGCTTCGACAGCCTCGTGGAATTCCTCAGGAATAGGGTTGGGGGAGAAATGGTGGGGGCCTCCTCCCCGCCGCCGCCTCACAAGGTAGAGACTCCTGTCCATCCCGCGCCCTCTTCGAAGCCGGTTGAGGAGAGAAAGAGCGGTGAGAAGGTCCGACCCGTGATTCTCGAGTCTGGTATCGAGGTCAAGCCTGTTTACGGCCCTGAGGACCTGAAGGGATTTGACCCTGCGAGCGAGCTTGGAAAGCCCGGAGAGTTCCCTTTCACGAGGGGCATCCACCCGCTCATGTATCGCGCCCGACCCTACACGATGCGCCAGTATGCAGGTTTCGGAACCCCGAGAGAGACAAATGAGCGCTTTAAATTCCTCCTCTCGCAGGGCCAGAACGCGCTTAACGTAGCCTTCAGCCTGCACAGCCAGATGGGCATAGACTCCGACGACCCTCTTGCTGAGGGCGAGGTCGGGAGGGTCGGGATGGCGGTAGATACCCTGAAAGATATGGAGATTGCGTTCGACGGCATCCCCATCGACAAAATCTCGACCTCGCTGACCATCAACGGCAGCGCCGCAATAATGATAGCGATGTATCTCGCGATGGCCGAGAAGAGAGGAGTGCCCCTGAGCGAGGTGAGGGGGACGGCCCAGAACGACATTCTGAAGGAGTACATTGGCAGGGGGACTTGGATATTCCCCGTCGAGCCCTCGATTCGGCTGATCGCGGACACTATCGAGTTCTGCTCCAAGCACGCGCCAAGATATTATCCGGTGAGCGTCTGCGGCTACCACATCAGGGAGTCGGGGGCCAACCCGGTTCAGGAGATTTCATACGCCTATTGCATCGCCCGTGCCTACATAAGGGCCGTGATGGAGCGGGGCCTTCACCCGGATGAGTTCGTGCCTCGCTTCTCGTTCAACTTCGACATCCACGGAAACATATTCGAGCAGGTCGCAAAATTTAGAGCGGCGAGGAGGCTCTGGGCGAAGCTGATGAGGGACGAGTTCGGCTGCCGCAACCCGGAGTCAATGAAAATGAAAATGATTGCCGGTGGGGGCGGCGGGGGGCTCACGATCGAGGAGCCGGAGAACAACATCGTCCGAGGGGCTTACTACGCGCTGATATCCGCGCTCAGCGGGACGCAGACGATGGCCCTCTGCTCCTACGACGAGGCCTACACGATTCCTTCAAAGAAGGCCGCGCTCATCTCGCTGCGCACGATGCAGATTCTTGTGGAGGAGATGGGGCTCGCCGACACCGTTGACCCCCTCGGCGGCTCCTACTATGTGGAATGGCTAACCGGCGAGATGGAGAAGAGAATCGTGGAGACGATGAGGGATGTGGACGCTCGGGGTGGAATCGTCAAGCTCATCTCGGAAGGTGCCATCCAGAGGGAGGTCTCCAGGCAGGCCTATCTATTGGAGAAGAAGCTCCAGAGCGGAGAGCTGGTCAAGGTCGGGGTGAACAAGTATAGGCAGGAGGCGGAGGCAGAGGAGAGAAAGGTAGAAATCCATGAGTACAACCCCCAGGCTGCTATGGAGAAAATACAGGAGCTTAGGAAGCTGAAGGCCCATAGGGACAACGCCGCGGTCCGCTCGGCTCTCGAGAGAATTCGTGAAAAGGCCGCAACGAGCGAAAACCTGATGCCCTACATCATGGACGCGGTCAAGCTCTATGCCACTGTCGGCGAGATAACAGCTGCGCTGAAGGATGTTTTTGGCACATTCAAGGAGCCGGTGAACCTTTGACATCGCAAAAAAGGAGGGCAATCGATGCCTCTTCTCGATGGTGTTAGGATATTAGACCTTTCCCAGATGCTCTCCGGGCCCTATGCGAGCCTAATCCTGGCTGATATGGGCGCCGAGGTGATTAAAATAGAATCGCCGGGCGAAGGGGATAGAATAAGGCAGATGCCACCCTACTTCATCGGCGGCTTCAGCGCCTACTTCATCAGCGTCAACAGGAACAAGAAGAGCGTAACGATAGACCTGAAAATGAAAGAGGGGAGGGAGGTTTTTTACGACCTCGTAAAGAGGTCGGACGTGGTCATGGACAATCTCAGGCCCGGAGTTCTCGAGAGGCTTGGAGCAGATTACGAAACACTAAGAAAAGTGAAGCCCGACATCATACAGGTCTCGATAACCTCGTACGGATATGAAGGTCCTTACAGGGACTATCCGGCCTTCGACCTCATAATTCAGGCGATAGGGGGGGCTATGAGCCTCACCGGTGAGCCCGGAGGAGCGCCTGTCCGCATGGGAATTCCAATGGGGGACCTCGCCGGTGCGGTCTTCGCCGCCAACGCGATCACAGCGGCGCTCTATAAAAGGGAGAGGACTGGACAGGGGACACGGGCAGATGTATCGCTGCTCGACGCGCTGGTGTCAATGCACACCTATGTCGCCCAGTACCTGCTGGTCGGGAGCCCAGTACCGGAGAGGCTGGGCTCCGGCCATCAGTCTGTAGTTCCCTACAGGGCCTTCAAAACGTCGAATGGCTGGCTTGTAGTCGCGGTTTTTGCGGAGAAGTTCTGGAGCTCGTTCTGTAGGGCTCTCGAAATAGAGCATCTGGAGAAAGACCCGCGATTCTCGACCAACGCCCTACGGTGCGAGCACAGGGAGGAGCTCAACTCGATTCTCGAGGGAATCTTCGCCACCAGAACAACGGAGGAGTGGCTGAAGAGGCTAGCGGAGGCCGATGTGCCCGCGGCGCCCATACAGACGCTGGACAGGGTCCTGAGCGACCCACAGATTCTGCTTAGAAACATGGTAACAGATATCGATATTCCAGGGCACGGGAGAATTAGGACGCTCGGCAACCCCGTCAAAGTGCTGGGGGAGAGGGAGGAGTTCAGGCCCCCGCCCGCGCTCGGACAGCACACAGAGGAGATTCTCCGGGGGCTGCTGGGATACTCAAAGGAAAGGATAGAAGAGCTCAAGGCAAAAAGGGCGATTTAATGGTGGGTGACCCGCGACGACGCAGGGATGGGTCCCAATACACCATTAATCTGGATGTGAAATATGCCCCTCTCGAGCCCTTCGACATTCGAGACGTGGTGGGAAAGGTGAAGGCGAGCTGGTTCAACCAGACTTTAGTTAGGGTCAATAGGAGCATACTCAGGCTTGGCGTCATCATGGGAGAGTTCCATTGGCACAGGCACAAGAATGACGACGAATTATTCTTTGTGCTCAGGGGCAGGCTCATCGTTGAGCTGAGAGACAGAAAAATCGCGCTGCGAGGAGGCCAGGGTGTTGTCGTTCCGGGAGGAGTGATGCACAGGACAAGGGCCCCAAAGAGAACCGTGGTGCTCATGGTCGCGAATGCCGGGATAAAACCGACGGGAGACTGAGGCCGATGAGGGTCGAGGAGCTCTTTGAGAAATTCCCGCGCGTTTTCTGGGCCGTCAACGCCATGGAGCTTTTCGAGAGAGGGGCCTACTACGGGATGCTGGCCATCCTGCCTTACTACCTCGTCTACACGCTTGACTTCGCATCAACCGCTTTCGGCGTGCTGCTGGGTGTCCTCACCCCCTTCCTCTATCTTCTGCCCATAGTCAGCGGCGCCCTAACGGAGAAGTATGGGTTCAGGGCACCGCTCGCCATATCCCTGGGTCTGGTCTCGGCTGGCTACCTTCTCTCATCGTTGATGACCACGTTTGAGGCCTTTGTGATGGCTTTCGTCGTTTTGGGTATCGGGGTCGGGAGCTTTAAGCCCATAATCTCCGCCACCATAGCCCTCACGACGAAACCCGAGGCACGAAACCTCGGCTATAGCATCTACTACTGGATGATAAACCTAGGCTCATTTACAATGCCCCTCCTCATCTCTCTGACAATTCCAAAGGAGCAGTATGTGCTCGTCTTCTATCTCTCCGCAGCCCTGATAGGCGTCAACATCGCCCTCACGCTCACGGTATATCGCGACCCGGTGAGACCGAATCCGGCGAAGAGCGCGGGTGATGTATTCAGGGATGCAGCGCTCGTTCTCAAGGACCTCAGGTTCGTCGCCCTGCTGCTTATCTACTCTGGGTTCTGGTTCATGTACGCCACAAACCACCTCGCGATACTGCTATACGCCCTTGACTTCGGGGTCCTCGGAGAATATTTTCCCCCGGCCCTTGTTGCGACCGTGAACCCCGGCACGATAATTATTCTGGGACCATTCCTGGGGAAGATATTCGAGAAGAGCGAATCTCTCAAAGTGATGGTTTTCGGCATGAGCGTATTTATCGCAGGGCTCCTGCTGATGGGATTTACCACTGTATCCGCAGTGTTCTTCACTGGTATCGTCATTTTCTCAATAGGTGAGTTCATCACCCACCCGACCTACATATCTTATGTCTCCAAAATCGCGCCCAAGGAAAGGGTCACACTTTACATGGCTTACGCCTTCATTCCGCCGCTCATTGGCCTCAGCCTCGGAAACGTGCTCGGCGGGGTGATGTACGCGACCTTCTCCGAGGTCATGCACCGACCTAGGCTCTTTTGGGCAGCAATCTCGGCGGTGGGCATGGTGACGATCGCTCTTCTTCTGTTGTACGGCCAGAGGGGAGTTCGGAAGAAGGTGGACGAAGAGGCCCGAGCGGGCTCAGGAGAGCAATCTGGTATATGGGTCAAGAGCCCCGTCCCGTCCGCGGGCCTCGGAGGTCCCGCAGGGGAGGGGTCGGTGGAGCGCCCGTGCTCCAAACCCTACCTACAAAGTTTTTTCAACTCCACACTCGGCGCCGTTGTCTGCCTCTTGCTCGTTCCCGTCCTCCTTGGGGCGGCCTACGCCTCGGGAACGGAGCCCTTTCTGCGGGACGCGGCAAGTAGTCGGAGCGGGGGCTGGGCCGGCTATGAACTGGTTTCGTCGGAGCCGATTCTCCTCCCCGGGAGCTCAGAAGAGCATACCGAGACCAGGGAGGAAATTGATATTGAGGAGAGAAATTTGGCGAGCCTGACATTCACATTGCGCTGGACGGACGAGGAGGACATCGTCCGGCTCTTAAGGACCTATGAGAACCAGCCCGACGAGTTCGGTCTCGCAGTGGTCTCTCCCGGAGGCATCGCGGTCTCCTCCGGGATGGTATCCAACCCGCACGGTCGGGAGGGCTCGGTGTCCGTTTCACTCACATTCAACTTCAGCGGTCCAGAGGACGCGCGGGGGAACGGAACGTATAAAGTCACCATCGCCTGCGGGAACTGCGGGGACTTCTTCCCCGCCTTCGGAATCATCGGATTCACGGACACCGGGAATGACTGGACGCTTGAGGTTAAGTACGATTACTATCGAAGGGTAGAGCACTGAGGGGCCCCATGCGGTCATCGCTCTCCAATCCTGTACCTAAGGATTGCAGCCACGCCGCCGAAGGCCGTCAGGAGCGTCTTTCCCTCGGCACTATCTGCTGATATCAGCGCAACCTTGGTACCCATCTGCTCAGCCATTTTGTAGAGTTCCGCAACCATATCAATAGGTTCAGAAACCACCAGTTTAGCCCCGCACTTCGGGCAAAAGAGCTCTCCCGGTTCCTTTTCTGATTTTGTGAGCTCCTCGGTATATCCGCAGCCCGGGGCCGGGCAAGACACTCTGAAGCTGTACTTCCTCAACCCATCGGAGATGAGGAGTGTGTCCACGGCACCGAGTTTCAGGGCCTCCCGCACCCCCCGCTCGCCATACATCGATAGGCCCCCCTCGGGCCGCGCGACCTCGCGCATGAAGGACTCCACAAGCCTCTTTTCCTTCATCAGGGCCACGTCCTTGAGGGCATCGGAGGCCTTCTCCACCAGCTCCCTGAGACCGGACTCGTCGGTATATCCCACGTCGAAAAGGCCGATGACCTTCTTCTTGACCTCATGGTGGAGATAGTCCTGCTCTGCGAAGTATTCCTTCGTAGGCCCGGGCCCTCCGATTAGAATTCCCTGAATTCGGGGGTCGGACCTGAAGGCTTCATTCACCTTCTCCCCAACCTTCACAAAGAACTCGTGCGCCGCGATTTCAATCAGCCTTTCGAACCTGCGCGCTGACTGCCCCCCTCTTCCGTGCTTGCTGGGGACGAGCGACTGGAAGTTTTCGATTGTCTCGATTCTGCGGCCGTTCAGGCGCCCGATCGTGCACTCTTTGCGGTCGAGAACCACCAGCCCCCAGACCTCCTTCTCCGCGAGCATCTCCTTCAGGGGCTCGAGGTAGAACTGGGAATCGCAGCGATAAAGAAATGTTGTGATGGGCTCGGGGGGCTCGATAACATAAGCCACCTGCTTTTCCTTGTCCCCGGGGAGGGCCTGCGTACCGACGAATAGAACAACGCCGTTCGGCGGCGGCACGCGGTAGACCTTTATTCTGTTAATGAGGGATGCTATCGCAGCCATGACATTCTTTCGTGTGCTCTGGGACTTGATATTGGAGGATTCGGCATACTCGCTCCTGAGGTAGTTGGAGACGTCTGCGATCTGGCGCGTGGGGGGGACATAAAGAGAAACGAGTTCCGTGGCCCTGCCTTTAATGGATTCGAGCTCTTCCAGTGTTCGCTTGAATTCATAACGCGCAAGGGATGCAGAGTCGCTCTTCTCTTCTGGCATTTTCCCTCTCAAGAAAGCATCCGCCGGGCGGACTGCTACATTCCATGCCGGTACGAATCGCCCGCGGTCACGTCGGCACCATACCGTATCCTATTTATAAGGCTTATCCCCCCTGAGGAAAAGGGTTATTTTGCTTCACTCCCTCCCTTCCCTCATGCCAGGTTCCTGGGAGCGGGATGCGGCCCTAAAGAATTACCTCAGAATGAGGGGACTACAGCAGCGCGGGAGCTCCCTACCATCGTTGCTCAAGAACCTTCACTCAGAGGTAGAGAAGAACCTAGAGGAAGCCCGGAAGGAGTATCCGCTCGAATTCGCCTCCGAGGTTGAGATCAACATGGGGGACGAGCTGGTATGGCAGATGGAGCTCGAAGCTGCCGAATCTCTCGAGGACGGGTTCGAGAGGATATGGATAGTTCTCAACGACTACACACAGAGCGGTGAGAGGCTCAGGCTGGAGGCGAGGGAGCTGGTCACATTCAGGCAGCTCCAGAGGCACGTGGGGAATCCGAAACGGAGCGACACTTCGATTGATTCGAGACGGATCATATTCTACTTCGCTCACCTGCCTGTAAAGGGAATCTGGGCACTTGTTCACTCGCACGTCAATGCAGCACCTTTCCCAACGGGATCCGACATATCCTATCTACCCCTCGGCTGGCTGGGCCTGACGGCCTCTGTCTACAGGGAAAAGTTCTACTTGATCCCGTTCAGGGCCGATTCCTTTGAGTACAGAGGCAAGGAGCCGTCGCGAGAGGCCTTTGGAAACTTTGTTCTCAATATAAGACGCCAGAAACACAGGGGCTGGTACGAAGGGAGACTTTATACAAAGGACGAGCTGATTCCATGAGAGAAGGGGCATGCGGGGACCGTGGAGCAGAAGCCGCGGGCTACGGACCCCCACTCTGTAAAGTAAATTACGGTTCCTAGAGAATTCCCAGAGCTTTGGAACTCCCCCCGGGCCGCCTCCGGCACAATTATCTATATCCGGAACCATTGCCCTCCATAGCCCCGTGGTGTAGCGGCAGCATCCCGGCCTTTGGAGCCGGTGGCGGGGGTTCAAATCCTCCCGGGGCTGGTGGCGCATCGAGCATTCGTAACCTTCTCCCGGGTGCCAGCGAGTGCACCGCACGAGAAAACCGAAATGATTTTAATTCACTTTAGTAATTAGGTAATGATCGCTCTAGAGATGGAAGGAGCCAGCCATGCGTGATGTAATCGTCGTCGGTGGTGGCCCATCCGGGAGCCACGCAGCCTATCACTGTGCGCTCCTCGGGCTTAGGACTCTACTCATAGAAAAAGAGCACTACCCCCGAGACAAGCCCTGCGGGGGCGCGGTGGACGCGGAGATGCGGGAGAGGGTGAGCCCTGATTTTCTCCGAGTTGTAGAGGCGTCAACGGACAGGGCCCGCCTCTTCTACAACTTCGACGAGCTCCTTAGGCTGGGCTATGAAAATTTTTATGTGGACAGAAAAACCTTCGATGAGATGCTGGCCCGGAGGGCGCAGGCAAGGGGAGTGGATGTACTAGAAGGGGTGAGGGCAAGAAGAATCATTGTTGATAAATCAGGAGCGGAGGTAGTCTGCGATCAGGGTAGCCACAGGGCGAGAATTGTCATCGGTGCTGACGGCGTGAACAGCGTCGTCAGGGCGAGCACGGGCATGGAAGCCCTCCGGACCCGGCCAGATAGGTTTCTGGCGGCTGTTCTCGAGCTAGAGGTGGGAGAGGATAAAAAAAATGAGATACTTGGGGACACGGACGAACACAGGCACTATAACGCCTACCTCTTCAGCGGCTTCATCGGGCTGGGCTGGGTTTTTCCTAAAAGGGGCAGGGTGAACATCGGGCTGGGAGGGCTGGCGCAGGAAGCTGCCCGAATTCGCTCTCTTCTCAAAGATTTCCTCAGAGGACTAGACATCGACCCCTCTCTCTCCCGTTTGGTCAAATGGCATATGATACCCTTCAGGCCCCTCAGGCGCGTCTACTCAGATAGGGTCCTGCTTGTAGGGGACGCAGCAGGTTTCGTCAATCCCCTCAGTGGGGCCGGAATCGACAGGGGGATGATATCGGGAGAGTTCGCCGCGCGGGTCTGCGCCAGGGCCTGTGAGAAAGGGGATTTCTCGCAAAGTGCCCTAAGTGAATATCAGATTCTCTGTGCGCCGATGCTCCGGAAGCTCAGGGCAAAGGCTAGGGTGGTTGATCTAGCGCACTATTTTTTCAGAAAGAACCTCTATTCAGACGTTTCTATAAAATTTTTTGTGAAGCGATTCGCCCCCATCGCCACGGAGCGGATCGGATTGACAGTCAATGCTTGAACAGAGACGAGGTTCTGGGAAGGTTGAGCCGAGTCTCTCCAAGAGAAATCACCGGAGTCAGCCACGACACCCCGCTCCCCCGGTGGTGGGGGGACATCACGCAGCTTTGTATCCCACCCTCTCCACCGCTTGAATTAGCTCCGGACGGGTCACCGCGCCGGGTCTTATCTTAACCACAGCTTCTTTTTCGAGGAGGTTCACCTTCACCTCTCTGACACCCTTGAGTTTCTCTAAAGCCGTAGTCACCCTTGCTGCGCAGTGTCCGCAGCTCATCCCCTCCACCCTCAGCCTTACCTCCGCCTCACCCCTCTTCTTCAAAAGGCTCATTCTTCCCCCGGGTCAAAACGTAATACTTGTAGACAAATTATAGGAACCCCCGTTTACTGTTTGCCTCTGTTTTCCTCGGTCATCTCGACTTCTTCGAAGCTCTCCTCACCGACTTCCTCGAAGCTGTCTAGCTCTTCGGGCGGGGCAGAGGGCTGCGGAACTGCCTTCGGAGCCGCTCGTGCAGGTGCCGCCATGCCCGCGGGAGGGGTTTGCCGTGTCTGTCCCGGGGCCGCTGGGGGAGGGCCCTTCGAAGTTTCGGGGGCCAGTGTCGGCGGCTTTTGTGGGGCTGTCTCCTCGGGAATTTCCTCGAGTTCCTCGAGCTCCTCGGGCGGGGCCTCCTCCTTTGTTCCGGCTTCCTCGAATTCATCCGCCTCCTCCGCCGGGGCTTCTTTCCCTGGTCCAACGGATGGCTCGGGTGCGGTAGCCGCCGCCTCCTTGACACCCTCCAGTAGCCCCAGATTCTCCCTGAGCTTCGCGCTGTAGTCGCTATCTGGTTTGAGCTCCAGCGCCTTTTTATAATGGGCGATGGCTTCCTCGTTTTTCCCGAGCTTTTTTAACGCAACGCCCTTATTGTACCAGGCCTTGTCAGCCCTCGGGTCTATGTCGAGGGCCTTGTCGTAGCACGATATCGCCTCCTCGTAGCGGCCGAGCTTGTCGAGCGCGCATCCCATATTTATCCAAGCCATTGCATTGTCCATTTTGAACTCAAGGGATTTGTTGTAGCAGGCAATGGCCTCTTCGGTTTTGTCGAGCTTGCGCAGTGCGACCCCTTTATTGTACCATGCCTTGTCATTATTTGGCCTTATTTCTATGGCCTTGTCGTAGCAGGCGATTGCTTTATCGTACTTCCCAAGTCGGTCTAGGGCATAGCCGATGTTGACCCAGACCTTGTCGTTGTCCTTGTTCCTCTTGAGGGCCTCGTTGTAGCAGCTTATCGCTTCCTCGATCTTGCCCTGCCGACGGAGTAGGACTCCCTTGTTGTACCAAGCCTTGTCGTTGTCCGGCTTGAGCTCTATCACGCGCTCGAAGCACTGTATGGCTGTGTTTGTGTCTCCCTCAGCGAGCGCCTTCTCCGCCTTCTGCAGCCACTCGATTTCCGTGACCATACAACTCTCCCCGAGGACGAGTCCTATAAAAGGTTGTTGGGGTATATATTTTTCTAGTAGCGAGAGGTTTTTTCGACTTTCCGCTCCACAACTAGGTTGTCAGGGGCGCCTTGGAGGCCGCCCCGCATGAAAGCGGCGCGCATGGAGCCCAGTGGCGCAAAGGAGCTTCTAAACCGTAAAAAAGCAAACACCTTCACCATTTCCGCTGAGTCTATCCAATGGAACGAAAGAAGGGACCGAAAGAAATATCCCTTACCAACATAATAATATTGTCTGAGGGGTGTGGATGGCTGCTTTGAGAGTCGACAGGCGGAAGGAGATGGCTTTACTGACTGTCATCATCCTCGTATTAGCTGGCGGCCTCCTCCTAATCACCAGACCACCCACGGCGCCTCCGCTCGAGAGGGCAACGATCGATGACCTCCTCTCCTCGAAATCGACCAGGGCCCCGGTTGATTACGATGGTGTCTTCACTCCTTTGAACTCAGGTTTCCTTGCCCTCGTTGCCACCCCCATCGCGTGCTATTACGAGGGAAGCACGGAAACCATCGTCCCACTCCTTGTCGTAGGGGAGAATATGGAGACTCAGGACCATGGAATCTCCAGGTCTGTCCTCCGCTTCCTCGAAGCCTACCCGATGTCGAAAGGCATTGCTATCGGCGCCATACCCTGCGTCGGGTCCTGCCATCGCGACACCATCGATATGGGCAGCGTGGTGGGCACCTCACTCGCCGCAGCTGAGAGGTTCTGGACGCGCTCGGACGGCGCCATCCTAATTAAAGAGGATCAGGAGGGCTATAATCTCGGTGTTATCGCCACCCCCCTGGCCTCCTACCTGAACATCCCCGTCATCATCGTCAAAAAGACCTCGGACGCCATCCCGACCCTGAAGAGGCTCGGTGTGCGATATGTTCTCGAGTGCGGAAGGCTTGAGCCTTATAAAAGAACTTGGCAATTCAGGAGCGTGGAGGAGATTAACGATGCAATAGCGCTCGGCATAAAGGCCTCCGATGGAGAGGTGAAGTCTGTTCTGAAGACCAGACTGGGCACGAACTGTACCTATATAACCCTGACAAACCCCATCGACAGCCACCATCCCCGTGTCCTAGAGACCAACGTCAGTTTTTTTGAAGGCACTCTCATCTCCAAGGACACGGGCTCGACATATTACCCCACGGCCGAGGATCCCTGCCATGAGCTCATTATCCCGGACGACTGGAATTACACAAATGTGATAATCGATTCGTACATGCCTTTTACTACGTCCCCCGACCCCCGCCGAAACCCAGACCTCGACGGCCAGAGAATGTATGTTTATTTTGGCCTTGATGAAAACCGCGACAATGCCATGGACAAAATGGAATTCTTCGCCCCCTCGCTCGCTTACGAGAGCGTACGCGACTCTTCGGGGAATGCAATCGCGGCCCACGCCTATATGGAGCACCCGATATTCCACCCCGGAAGGCATATTGTCCAAATCGCGGGCACCCTCCACATGCAGTTTCCGGTCAACCTCCCATTCGAACCACCCCTCAGCCCTCCCACAACAACTTACAACATAACGGTTACTGTCCAGAGGCTCGAGGACCCCATCTTCCCATACATGCACAATATGTCCTCAATGGCGCCCTATCTCATCGCCCATAGAAGGGGTGTTGTGATCGGAAGAGCGGAGTGGGCAGTGAACGGGGAAGGGCCTGGGGTTACTTGCTCATGCGACCCGCTTACGAGCGAGGAGGGCATGATGAAAGCCAACAACGCGAGCGAGCTGGTTAAAATCGACCTCAACGCCTTCCTCGCCCGCCTTGAGGGCCTTGAGCCCGGGGACTACAGTGCTCTAGCGGTGAGATATGCGGGGAAGCTTCCCGAGGCATTTCCTGTGGCGATTCTAGGCGACCCCAGTATGGTCCCTTGGTTCTATTATCCTACGGCGGGTCAGGAAGACGTGGAACAGGAGGGCCTAGGAATTCCCTCCGATAACTTCTATGCCGATATCGACGCCGACCCGGCCAACCCGCCATTCGAATTAGATGGTTCGGAGCCAAGCATGGAGCTTGCGATCGGGCGCGTGATCGGCTGGGACGTGCAGGACCAGAGTGCCTTGATAGCCCGGACCTTTTTCTATGAGAGCATCATTGACACTTTCGAGGGACACAGCGGTCGTAGCTGGAAGGAGAGCGCCCTAAACACCTTCGGCAGCAAGGTGCCAGTCGGGCTAGCGGTGACGGTAACGACAAAGCTGAACCAGGCCTGGAGGCAGGCGGGTTATGTAGTGGACACCAGGCATGACACCGTCCTCTCGGACAGGCGTTTTTCTGCCCCCTACTACGAGCGCTCCAACTTCATCTTTTTCTGCGCCCATGGTTTCTTCTACTGGTATGTTCCACCGGGATATCAGAAGGACGGTGTGGGGGGTGGATTCGACGTGGCGCATGTGAAGGACATGAATTTTGGGCCTTCGGTCATCTTCGGCTCCTCATGCGTCACGGGGAGGGTGGATGGCCTGCCAGCCTACAACACGCTCTCCCAGACCTTCCTCCACTCAGGAATGAACGCGTATGTGGGCGCTTCGAGGCTGTCCTGGGGGGGTTTCTCTCCTCTCCAGACAAAGTCCGGGGAGGTCTATGGGGACTATCTGGGCCTCCTGTTCTTTGGCTACCTCACCGGCTACGTCTATAACAAGGAGGGAGGACTGGTCTCTGAGGGGGTGGGAGACCTGACAGTGGCACAGGCTCTACTGCTCGCGAAGAACAAATACGTCCAGGACTGCGGGACCGACGGTGGCGGGGCGCACGACGACACTGTTGAGGAGTTCAATCTCTTCGGCGACCCGATGTTCAACCCCTACGAGCCGAACCACGATGGGTGACCGTCCGGAAGACGAGACTGTGAAGATTATTTTTGGCTCCTGTATTTTCCTCCCATCGGGGTGAAAAAAAGAATAAAAAAAGTTGAATCAAACCCTCTCCGCCTCACCTATTGAGCTGGTTGCTCTTTCTTTTCCCCCGACTTCTGCTCTGGCTGTGCAGGCTGCGCGGGCTGGGGCGCCTCCGCGGCTTTCGCAGTCGGGGCAGGAGCTGCGGGCTTCTCCTTCTTTTTCTTCGCCATTCACGCACCTCCTGTTTTCACCGCCTGCCGGCGGCCGGGCCCGTAATAATACGGGCCTCTTTTAAACGTTTCCCGGGCGTCAATGGCTGTGCAGAATAACCAGTTATCAGCCCTATAAATACCCTTCCCCAAATCCATCTATTCATCCCCCTCTGAACCTCTGAAATTTCTCAGGGTCCCACCCCCGGAACATCTTGAGAAGGGGGTCCTCAACACTCCTTGGGCAATCCATAACATCCTCCCACTTGAAAG
>JAWCLH010000032.1 GCA_038851035.1 Thermoplasmata archaeon | reverse complement strand
CAAGTCTCGGCCGCAACGGAGAAACTGGAGCTAGCTCGCGACTTCATAAAGGAAGGCGACGGGGAGGCGGCGATGCAGTTTGCGATGGAGGCGAGGGCGGCGCTGGGAGGAGTGGGGGGAGGGGTAGCGGGGCGGGCTGGGGGAGGACCCGCTGTTGCGGAGGGGCAAGCGAAAAGGCCGAGCGGCGGTCTAAGGTGCCCCTCGTGCGGCGAGGCGCTTGAGCCCGAGTGGCCCGTGTGCCCGGCGTGCGGGAACAGAACGAGATAATTCACATCCTAGAGGGCCAAGAGGGCCCTTCACTCCTTGCCTGGCCCCTCACGGAGCCCTCTCCCCTCCCGGATTTTTCTCAGATGCTGTCCCAATATCCTCCCAGAGCCCTTTCTCTTCCCGAGCTTATTCGGAAGTGCTCCCGGCCTCCCTCACTCTCGGCCCCGCCTCGGCGATTCTGCTCGGAGCCTCCCGGAACTTTCTGAAGTTCTCGACGAAGCGCCAGGCGAGCTTCATCGCGGTGATGTCGTAGGCCTCTGGCCTCTTCCAGCTCTTCCGGGGATAGAGCAGCTCCCGGGGTAGCTCCCCGCACTCGTCCGGTACATTGAGGTTGAAGACGGGGTCGGTATGGACGGGGACACCCTCCAGGCCTCCCTCGAGCAGCACCCTGACAATGCCCCGGGTGAGCTCAAGGGGAATTCTCTTCCCCTCGCCGTAAGGGCCGCCCATCCATCCCGTGTTCACCAGAAAAACCGAGGTGTTGTACTTTTTCAGCCAGTCGTAGAGCTGGCCCGCGTAGAACAGGGGCGGGCGAGGCATGAAGGGCGCCCCGAAGCATGCGGAGAAGACCGCCCGAGGAACGACGATGCCCCGCTCGGTGCCGGCGAGCTTGCTGGTGTAGCCTGAGAGGAAGTGATAGACCGCCGCCTCGCGGGTCAGCACCGCCACGGGCGGGAGCACACCAAAGGCGTCCGCAGTGAGGAAGAGAATGGCTTTTGGGTGGTCGGCCATCGCGCACGTGAGCGCGGACGGCAGGTGCTCCAGAGGGTACCCGGCCCGCGTGTTCTCGGTGATGCTGTCGTCGCTGAAGTCCAGCCGTCGCGTCTCCGGGTTCAGCACAGCATTCTCGACAACCGAGCCGAACTTTATTGCGCCGTATATCATGGGCTCCTTTTCGGCCGTGAGCCCTATGCACTTAGCGTAGCACCCACCCTCGAAATTGAAGACTCCCCTCTCGCTCCACCCGTGCTCGTCGTCACCGATTATTCTCCGGGATGGGTCGGATGAGAGGGTTGTTTTACCTGTTCCGGAGAGACCGAAGAAGAGGGCTGTGTCCCCCCTCTCGCCTACGTTGGCGGCGCAGTGCATCGGGAAAACACCCTTCTCTGGAAGAATATAGTTAAGATAGCTGAATAGCGCCTTTTTTATTTCGCCGGCGTAAGCGGTGGCGACGATGCTTATGATTCCGCGATCGAGTTCTAATGCAATCGCACACTCGGACCTCGTTCCATCCCTCGCCGGAACAGCCCTCATGCCGGGCGTCGAGATGAGGGTAACCTCGGGCCTTCGCCCGGGGAGCTCACCATTGCCCGGGCGGATGCAGAGCTGCGTGGCGAAGAGGCTCTGCCAAGCCAGCTCTGTAATCACGCGCACAGGTATCCGGTAGGCTGGATCCGCGCAGAGAAACGCGTCGACAACGAAAAGCTCCCTGCCCCTCAGGTAGTCCAGCTGCCTCTCTAACAGTGTTTCGAACTTCTCCCTGTTCATCGGCTGGTTCGCTTCGCCCCAGTGCACCTTGTTATGAACGGCGGGTGTGTCAACGATGAATCTGTCGCGTGGCGACCTCCCCGTGTACTTGCCGGTCCGGACCACAAACGCACCGCCCTCGGCCAGCATCCCCTCGCTCCGCGCTAGAGCGAGCTCCACGAGCCTCGCCACGGGGAGGTTGTACCGGAGCCTGCCGAGGGGACGGATGCCGAGCCTCTCGAGCTGAGACCTGAGACTTTCAATGTCGCCGCCGGCGGGCGAGGCGCCACCCTCAATCATCCGGAGCCCCTCCCCCTCGAATGCCCCCGTCCAAGAGCCAGTGGACGATGGTGATGCACTGGTGACTGTGGAGACTCGTCGGCCCCAGACTCACCCTCCTCGCCCCCGCGCTCTGGAGCAAATTCTCTTCCTCCTTTGTGAAGTCGAGGTGGTCGCTGAGGTAGAAGGTCACATCTCCGGGGAGGCCCCCGCGGGGCCATGGCTCACCATCCTCCACAAGCCAAACCGGGCCCGGGAGCGCTCTCGCCAGCGACTCCAGGCTCCGCCTCGAGACATAGACGCCCGGAGTAGAGACTATCTCTTTATCGCCTTCAAGATTTTTTAGGAGGGCCGTCCTCACCAGAGCGCCCGTGCTCCTCTCGTCGGGATTGAGGTATCTCAGCTCTCGTCCCGAGAATCTGACGGTCTTGGGGCCTACAGGGGCCCCACTGCCGCCTCCCGACCGTCTCTCATCGAGGCTCGGGGAACCGTGTCTGCCCGGTAGCACGAGGTAGACCTCGACGTCTTTTCGAATTCCGTGCGAGACGAAGAACGCCGAAGAAACACACCTCAGCAGGACGTCAAGCCTGCCGGCGCCCCCGCAGAGGTCGTTCAGGGTGAAGTCCCCCGAGGGGTCCACATTGTGGCCGATAATAACGAACCGCCTCAGAAATCCTCACCCCCTCCCGCCGCTCTCCCCTTTCTGCCCAGGAGCCGGCAAGTGCACCGCCATGCAACCTCCTTCCCATGGTGCAAGTCTGGAAACCTCCTCAATCTCCTAGACTTTTGAGCTCTTCCCTCACCACAGCACTCGGCCGGGTCGCGCCGACCCTGTCGAATAGCTGGAGGGCGTTCTCGAGGCACCGCCTGGCCTCCCTCGCGTCACCGCGCTCCCTGTGCATCAGGCCCATCTCATGATACACGACACCCAAATAATAAGGCATGTTCGCCCCCTCGAGGGCTGCGATGGAGGCCTCGAAGTGCTCCCTGGACTTATCCCACTGCCTCTCGTGCCTGTGAATGATGGCGAAGACCATGTGGAGCTGGAAGGGGAGCTCAACCTCGCCGAGCCGCTTGAGGTATTTCATCGCCTCCTCGCAGTAGGCCCGGGCCTCGCTCGTCTCAAGTGCCCTGGCGTGGGCCTCGGCCAGGTTGCACAGCGTGACTACGATGTCCATCACGTTTCCCAGCCTTTTAAATATGTGCAGGGCCCTTTCGAAGTACTCCCTGGCGTAGTCCCACTCGCCCGTCTTCAAGTACACATCGCCAATATTGTTGAAAGCGGTGGCGACATCGTAGAGCGAGTTTATCCGGATGCCAAGGTCCATGGCCTTCTGGTAATAGTCCACGGCCAGCTCGCACTCGCCCCTCTCGGCGTGTACATTCGCGAGCTCAATGTAGGTCTGGATGAGGATGGGAATGCCGGCCGCGGGCTCGATGCCCCTGGCTAGCTCAATGCTCTTTTGATGGTACTCTATCGCTTTTGGATAGTCCCCGACCCTGAAGTGCACGTTGCCTATCTCGCGGTTCGCGATCGCGAGGCCCGCCATATCCCCCACCGCTGCCGAGACCTCCGATGCGCGGCCGTAGTGCATGAGTGCCGAGGGCCACTCTCCCAGCCTCACATAGAGGTTGCCGAGGGAGATGTGGGCACTGGCAAGAGCCCTAGGCTCGTTGAGAGAGGTCGCGAGCCCCACAGCTCTCCGGCTGTACTCCATCCATCCTTCAATGTCGGCCGTCACCTCGCAAAGCTGCGCGAGCTTCATGAGAATGGCGAGCTCCTTCGCCATCATCTCCGGCGAATTCCTGCTCTCGAGCCTCTCCACGAAGGAGAGGGCGTTCCTGCAATGGCCTAGGGCCTCGTCATGGGCGTACTTCACCCTGGCCACCTCAGCGGCCATCATCGAGTATTCGATGGCCTTCACAGGCACGTTTCCCTTGGAAAAATGAATCGCTAGGGCGCTGCAGACCTCGCGTGGGTTGCTCCTATGCAGCTCTTCGAGCGCGAACCCCACTCGCCTGTGCGCCACCGTCAGCTTGAACGGGGGCAGCCTCTTATAGAGCACCTCCCGAATCATCGCGTGGCCGAACCTTAGGTCTTCAGTAACCAGTCCGAGGCGGGTCATCCTTTCCAGCGCGGAGGCCAGCCCGATCTCGTCCACTCCGGACACCATCGAGAGCAGCTCGAGCTCGAACTGATGGCCGGCGACGGCGGCTAGGCCCAGGAGTTCCCTGTCGCGCTCGTCGAGCCTCTCAAGGCGCCCGAGAACTATATCCTCGACACTGGAGGGGATTTTGATGCTTCTCACCGAAGTGGAGGAGCTCCAGTCCGGCCTTGAGGGGTCCAGGACCCCCTCCTCGATCAGGCTCCTCACCACCTCCTCCACAAAAAAGGGGTTGCCTTCGGTCTCGGCATAGAGCCTCTCCAAGAAGTCCTCGGGCAGGTCGGAGATGGGCTTGCCGAGAATTCCACCGACCATTTCTCGCACGGAGTCGGGCTCGAGCCTCCCGAGCTCAATTCTCGTCAGGAGCTTCTCCCGCCCCAGCTCGCGCAAGATCCTGACCACCGTTCCCCCCACCTCGAGGTCCTCACTCCTGCAGGTGCAGAGGATGATCGCGGGACTGGCCCGGGTGGCGCGGGCGATGTGGTGGAGGAGGTGGAGGGAGGCCAGGTCCATCCACTGGATGTCGTCGAGGAAGAGTAGGAGGGGCCTCTCCGAGCATATGCTCGTGATGTGCCGGGAGACGTTTTCGAACATTCTCTCCCTGTCCTTATCAGCGCGTGCCCCCCTGCTCCCCTCGAACTCCTCCCTGAGACCGCTGAGCTGCTCTATGCCGTACCGCCTGAGCGCAACGAGCTCCGCTAGAAGCTCCTCCACGCCTGAGAACCTGTCGACCGCTCCGTCCCACTTCTCAAGAGCGGCCGAGTACCTTGCCTGCACGGCCTCCAGTACCTCCCTCATCTCCTGCGGGAGTCCGAGTGGGCGGGGGCCAGATACCATGGCGACGAGGAAGACGCTCGCGCCGTGCTCGACGACGAGCTCGAAGTCGCCGTGCTTGATCTCCCTGAGCGCGCCTGCCTGCCCGGTCCTGAAGGACTGTGTGATGAAGTCCTGAATTGCGGAGAGCATACCGCTGACCACCTCCGCGTCGGCGGCGAAGTCCGCCCTCCGGGACCAGTGGGCGATGACCCTCCCATCCCTGTATATCAGTAGAAGGCCCTCGACCGTGCTTGTGTCGGAGAAGGCGCTGACGAAAGGAAAATAGGGCCCGCTGCCCTCTGTGCATCTGCCCTGGAGGAACGTAAAGCCGCGCTCCCGCGCCTCCGCCGCTAGCTCGGTCACAAGGCGCGTCTTGCCAACCCCCGCCTCGCCCTCGATTAGGGCAAGGCTCCCCTCTCCCTTCAGGGCCCTTTCTAGCAAGCCCCTGAGCAGGGCGAGCTCTTTCTCCCTTCCCACTAACTTGGCGGAGGGGCTCATTGTCAACGCTCACCTCTCAACTGTCATCACCCGCCCACCGACCCACTCTTAAGACCCTATTCCCATATCCTCCCGCCAGCCCCTCCCCCGGCTCTCCCCCGGCTCCATCCCCCGCCGTGAATTCATCACTTCCCGTCCACTTGAAGCGCCTTCATCAGTGCCTTGCGCTTTTTCCTATTGCTCGTGATGTCCCGGATCATCCTCCTCGACTGCTCGTAGTGCCTCAGGAGCGCCTTCACTTCCGTCATGTCCACTCCGGCGCCGCGAGCGATTCTTCTAATCCTGGTGCCTTTGATGATTCTCGGGTTCTCCATCTCCTCCTTGGTCATCGAGTTCATGATCACCTTGAACCGCTTCAGCCTAAGCTGGGTCTGCTCGAGCTGCTCCTTGGTCATCGAGGTTCCTCCCCCGAAGGGCAGGAGCTGCATCAGCTTCTGCAGAGGCCCCATCCCCTGCAGCATCTCCATCTGCTCGTACATGTCCTTCAGAGTGAACCTCCCGGACATGATTTTCCTCGCGGCCTCCTCCGCCGTCTTCTCGTCCACGACCCCCTCGGCCTTCTCGATAAGGGCCTTGATGTCCCCCATACCGAGCAGTCTGGAGATGAAGCCCGCGGGGTCGAACCTCTCGAGCTCGTCTATGTGCTCCCCCGTGCCGATGAAGACCACCGGCGCCCCCGTGGCCTGGACCGCGCTCAGCGCTCCCCCCGCCTTGGCCGTACCGTCCATCTTCGTGATTATGACACCGGTGAGCTGGATGGCTTCGTGGAAGGCCTTGGCCTGCGGCCCCGCGGCCTGCCCCATTACCGCGTCTATGACTAGGAACTTCTCGTCCGGTCTGGCCACGTTGGCGATTCTCTTCATCTCCTCGACGAGCTCCGCCTCGAGAGAGTGCCTGCCGGACGTGTCTATGATGATGATATCATAATCCCCGAACTTCTCCATCCCCTCGCGCACGATTTTCGGTGCCCTGGTCTCGCCCGGCTCACCGTAGACCGGGACACCGATTTTCTCTCCTAGCTGCGTGAGCTGCTCGTAGGCGGCGGGGCGGTGCGTGTCGCCCGCGATCAGCGCCACGCGCATCCCCCTCTTCTTGAAGTAGAGCGCGAGTTTGGCGGCGGTCGTGGTCTTGCCCTGACCGTAGAGCCCGACCATCATAATCACGTGTTTCTTCAGCGGAATCTCCCGCGTCTCTCCCAGAATCCGCACGAGCTCCTCGTAGATGATTCTGATGACGTGGTCCCTGGAACTCATACCGGCCGGCGGCCTTTCGGTCAAGGCCCGCCTCTCGAGCTCCCTCGTGAGCTTCACGACCAACGGGGCGCTGACGTCGGCTAGGAGCAGCGCCCTCTGGATTTCCTTAACAACCTCCTTTATAAGGGCGGCGTCGATGTGCGGGGCGTTGACGATCTTGCGCAGCGTATCCCGCAAGGAGCCCGCCAGACTTTCGAGGACCATCGCTCGACCATCACGCTCGCTGTTAAAATAGATTTCCTCTCAGGCGGGCTCGGGACTCGGGAAATCCTCCCCGTCGCCCCGCCCCCTACCTCCAGCGCTCAGATTCCTTTCGTCTGGAGGGCCATTAGGTCCTCCGTGGATAGCTTCTCGCCCCTCTTGAAGCGCTCGAATATTTCCTGCGCCTGCTTCCTAGCCACGGTCTCCGATCTGGCCTTGCGTGCCCTCCTCTCCCTCCGCCTCAGGCCCGCAATGACCTTGTCGAAGTCGTGGACCTGTCTGATAAGATTCACGTGCTCCCTGTGCTCCTCGTCGGCCGCGACCTTGGCCCTGACGAACTGCTCCTGCAGCATGTCGGCCTCCTTGCGCAGAGCGTCGCTTTTCTCGTAGAGCTCGACCATGGCGTCGTGCTCTTTCTGGGCCTCGTCCGCGAGCCTGCCGACGAGCGCGTGCTGGGCCTCCGCTTCCTCCCTCGCCCTCGCCGCCTCCTGCATCGCCGCCCTGACCTCCTCGTTCTGCTCGAACGCCTTCTCCTTCTCCCTTATCATCGCCTGCAGTCGAGAGAGGGCGGCGATGAGCTCCTTCTCCTTCTCCGGCGTGAGAACGGTGGTCATCTGCTTGAACTCCAGCGCCTTCAGCTCCTTCTTGAGGCGGTTGAGCTGGTTCCCGTCCTTAGGCATCCTCTCCTGTCTCAGAGCGTTGAGCCTCTCCGCAGCCGCGCTGGCCTTCTTGTTGAGCTCCTCCCTGAGTGCCTTGGCGGCCCTGACCTGCTCGTTGAGCTGGTTCCGCCTCTCCTTGTGCTCCGCAGCCTCGCGCAGTAGCTTCTTCACCTGGTCGTTGAGTGCATCGCGCTTCTCCGCGAAGCGCTTCGTCTCCTCGTTGAGCCTGTCGCGCCTGAAGCGGTGCTCGTCGGCCTTTGCGTTGAGCTTGTCGCGCTTGGCCTCCAGCTCCTTTATGAACTGGTCCGTGTCGGAGGTCATGGGCCCCTTTTCCCTCTCCGCATTCGGCCAAATTACCCGGGGGATATTTAATTGTTTCAATCGGCGCGCTCAGGGGCGGCTGGGCCCGCGCCGGGGGCGCCGCCGCGGCCCCCTCTTAACGGCCATCGCCACGGCGATGGCGGCCAGGACTGCAACGACGCTCGCGGCGGCAGGGACAGGCAATGCCGGGCTTGTCTCCCCCGGTCTAGTGTATGTGACGACGCGGGTCTCGGTCCTCTCGTTGCCCGCAAGGTCGAGCGCCTTGACCACGATCGTGTTCGCCCCCTCCCTCAGCCCGAGCCCCATGGAAAAGTTGCCGTCTGGGCTGACCCTCGCCGGCCTGCCGTTGACATAGACAGAGGACCCGGGCTCAGCCCTGCCCGCGACCCTGAACCGCCCCTCGCCCGTGGAGACGTTCCCGAAGCCCAGCTCCAGCGCAGCGACCGTATCCACCACGACCGTCAGGAATCGTGCCTCCTCCTTATTGCCCACGTTGTCAGTGCTGTAGTACTCCACAGTATACTCGCCGTCCGTGCTGCCGTCCGGCCTCGCATTAATGACCGCCCTCGTGCCCCTGACGAAGACACCCCCGGTCTCGCCCCCGCGCGTGACCCTGTAGTACGTGTCCGCGACACCGCTCTCGATGTCCGTGGCGCTCAGGTCGATTCTGACGCATAATACTATTCGGGTCTAGATAAAGATAGTATTTGGAAGTCTCCTCTGAATACTCATACCGTATCATGTTTCCGTTGACCATTTGAATTCCTATCCATGGAATCGTTATTTCGCGAATATATTTATTGTGACCGTTCTGGTCTCCCTGTCCTGCAGAATAAAAGACTTCCATCCAGGTTATTCCTGCGCCCAGTTCTCCTCAAAGCTGTCCGGATGGTAAACAAGTCCATACCAATCCGCAAGCCAGTTCGGATCATCATTGTCTTCGTAATGCCACCCCGTGGCCAGCTCCGGCGCAGGAACCAAGACTATCAGTAGCATCTCGGTCGTCAGCAGACTGAAAACAACATCTAACCGCATCCATCTCACCGGTTTTTTGTTTTTCAATTAAATAATATAAATATATTACGAAAAAAATGACAGAAATGCCCTAAAATACGGGACTTAACCGCCCTAAAAAATGGGACTTAATGAACGAATTAGACCGAACATGGCCGTATCTTCATTCCATTCATTCTGATTTTATTATGGCTCCTCCACTCTTCCTCAGATCGCACCCCGAATTTTTTAATTCGTATCCGCAATAGCCCTGCGTGCGCAGCCCCGGCCCTCCCGTGCGATTCCTCAGCCTCCTCTGCCGATGCAGCCGCTAAATCAGCCCCTTGAGAATTCTCTCAACTGGCTCCCACCGGTTCATTGCGTAGAAGTGGATGCAGGGGACCCTGTCCACGAGACCACGGCACTGCTCCAAGGCGTGCTCTATCCCCCTCTCCCTCACCTCGCCGGGGTCTCCGGCCGCGGCCTCTATTCTCCGGAGAAAGAGCGAGGGGACCTCGGCCCCGCAGAGCCTTTTGACTATCCCCAGTGTCTGCAGGCTCACCACTGGCATTATCCCGGGGACAATCGGAATCTCTATCCCCGCCCTCCTCGCCCTCTCGAGGAAGGAGAAGAAGCGGCTGTTGTCGAGGAAGAGCTGGGTGATTGCGAACCCCGCCCCCGCCTCCACCTTCTCCCTGAAGTACCCCAGATCCTTCTCCAAGTCCCTCCTGCCCCCCGCGTCCACGCACTCCGGGTGCCCCTCGGGGTAGCAGGCGACGCCCACGCAGAAGTCCCTCCTGTGCTTTTTTATGAGCGCGACGAGCTCGGAGGCGTGTGAAATCCGGGGGCCGCCACGGCCACTGCCCCCGATGGCGACGGCGCCCGCCCCGTCTCTGCTTCCCGGCCCGCCCTTTTCTGCACCCGCCATCCCTGCCTGCCCGGAGCCTCCGGCCCCATCCCCGGTCGCCGGGCCGGACACCGCTCCGCCACCACCCGCAACACCCTCCCTCCCCGCCCCGGCGGCTCCCGGCCCGGCCGCTCCCGGTCGCCCCACCACCGTTCCTCCTACCCTCTCCCCCGAACCCCCAACCATCGTTGCTTCGGGCGCTCCTCCCGCGCCCGGTCCCCCCGCCCCCTGCGGCGGGTCGCCGCGAATCGCGAGCACGTTCTGGATGCCGAAGTAGTCCATGACCTCGAGCGTGCGCGGAATCTCGTCGGGCGGGGTCCCGAGGGCGGTCAGGTGCGCCACGGCCTCGATGCCGAAGCGCTGGCGGATGATGCCCGCGATGGGTATGGATGTGGACCTCGTCTGGCCCTCCGGGTTGTAGGTCACGCTCACGAACGCGGGCCTGTAGGGCAGGAGATGCTCGACGGTATCGAATATTCTGGATATGTGCTCCTGGACGCTCAGACCGCCCGCGCTCCTCGATGTCCTCGGGGGGTAGACCTCTATCGAGAAGCGCGGGCCCCTCCCCTCCCTCAGGATGCTCACGATGTCCATGGGCTCGGGGGAGGAATCTCATTAAGCGATATTATACTTCTCTCCGTAGGGGTGCCTCGCTCGCGAAGGGCCTCCTGAAGGACGCTGGATGGGGCGCGGCCCCTCCGTCGGATAAAACGGGGATGCCCCATCAGGGAACGGAATTCAGGGGCCAGGGCGTCCTGCCCTCGTTCGCCTCCGCCACAGGAGAGCGAGGCCAGACAGGGCGAGGGCCGCGGCGGCCGCACCGAGCCAGAGCACGCCTGGGAAATGGCTCTCTCTATTCTCCACATGTATCGTCAGGACCACTGTCTTTGAGTAGTCACTCCCATCGAATGCCCTGGAATAGATTCTGTGGTCTCCATCCTCCAGACCGGTGGTGTCAACCGTCAGTCCCCAACCCCCACCCTCGCCCGGTGTTAAGTTGACCCAATCGCCCGAGTCGATTTTGAGCTGGACGCACTTGACATCAAAGGTTCCCCTCCTCACCAGACCCCTGACTAGCACCCTCCCACTGACCCTCTGGCCCTCTTCAGGCGAGAGAATGTCGACCGAGGGCCGCTCGTACTCGACCACGCTGAGGTTGAACTCCTGGACAGCCTCGCCGCCGCGGCCGTCCGAGACCCTCAGGTTCACTTTGAAGGAGCCGGTCCACTCCGGGAGCCACTCCAGCACCCCCGTGCGGGGGTCGATAGTCATCCCCGGCGGGCCGGAGAGGAGGGCATAGGTGAGGGTGTCATTGTCGTCGTCCTGGGCGAGGGCCCGGTATCTGTATAGAACCCCTTTCGCAGCAATCCCCGGCGGCTCGCTGATGAACCTCGGCAGGGAAGTCGTCAGAACCACCCGGATGGTGAAATTATAGAGGAGGGAGAAGCTTCCGTCAGTAATGCGAACGGAAACGGAGTAGTTGCCGGGCCTCTCCGGGAGCCAGGTCAGGGCGCCTGAGCGGTTGTCGAGGAGCATTCCCCCGGGGGACTCCAGCAGCTCGAATTCCAGCTCCCCTCCGGTCTCCGAGACCGCCGGAATTGTGTAGACGAAAGCCGTCCCCGGGGTGGCGTCAGGAACCGTCGTGTTCGATATCCAGACAGGCCGGTTTGACACAATAAGAATATAGCTCGATGTGGTGCTAGCCATACCATCCGAGACTTCAACCACAAGCTCGTAGGCGCCCTTTATGGGCCAGGGCCAGCAGAGCAGGCCGGATGAGGAGTTGACCGTCATTCCAGTGGGACCTTTTACCAGCGTGTAATTTACTGCGTCCCCGTCCCCGTCCACCGCCGCGAACTGGAAAATGTATTTCTCGCCCGTGTATCCGCCGGGGGGCGCGCCGCTGACGATGACGGGGGGGTCGTTGGTATTGTAAATAACTATCCTGAACTCGTTCGACCGAGCGGTCTGGCTGTTGCTGTCCGAGCACACGACGACGGCCAGGACCTCACCCGTCCAGTTCTCGCTCAGGGGGGAGCTCCGGGAGTCGACAGAGAGATAGTAGCCCTCAGAAATTCCCACGGCCACGACGCTCCCGTTCGTGAGGGCGGTAGCGCAGAACCCGAGCGCCCCGGGAGGATCGTAGTCGTCCCTGAAATAGTCCCGGAGGTCGATAAGGCTCGCTTGCGTTGTGTCTTCCGGTAGCCGGAGGTCCGGAATCTCCGATCTCAGCACGGGGGGGCCGTCAATGGCTATCTTGAGGTTGAGCAGCCTGAGCGCGCCAGGTGTGGCGGAGTTCACTTTGATGGGGACTGTGATCTCTCCAGCGTCATCCTCACTAGGCCCCCGGGCGGCGAGATAGTTCCGGAGCGTTTCAGCGAAGTCGGGCACGGTGGTCCTGTAGCTGTAGTTGATCTCCAGATTCTTTATCACAACCCTTCCCCACCCCCTTGCTCTCAGGGTGACCGGAACATCAGCATACACATTGCCGGAGGAGTCATTTTTTACGGGCGGCTAGGAGCACAGGAAATTTTGAAGGATGTTCGGGAAGGGCAAGGTTGTCTCCGTGCCCTTGAAATAACTCGTCTTCATCCATACATCCCTTCCCCCGACCTCGAGCTCCGGCCTGTCGATGCCGTCGTCCCCGTGGGCATAGAGTCCACAGATGTCGTTAACGGGCGCGCCCAGAATCACCTCGTCGTGACCATCTCCGTCGACATCACCCGCGCTGGCTCCGGTGAGGAAGGGACCGTCCGTCTGGCCGTAACCAACATAGAACCGGTTCCTGTTCCACCGGATGTCCTCCCCCCCGCAGAACATGAAGGCGGCGCCCGCGCCAGGCTCGGTCCCCGGCGGGTACCCGGGAGCTGTCACGACAAGATCCCCCAGCCCGTCCGCATTGACGTCTCCCGCGGCGGAGACCGATGCCCCGAAGAGGTCCCCGGAATTCGTGCCGTCAAGCACGAAGTCGGCGGCGCTGTCTGGTTTTGGGCCGCCGAGATACACATAGACCGAGCCGCGGCTCGAGTTCGCTCCGGGCGCCCCGACGACGACGTCCTCATAGCCATCGCCGTTCTCGTCCCCGATACCGGCGACCGTGGCCCCGAACAGGTCCCCCGCCTCTTCGCTGCCGAACCGCAGGTCCGCGACGCCGTCCATGTTCTCTCCGCCGAGGAAGAGCCAGGCCCCATTGCCGGTCGCGTCGCTTTCGGGTGCAACCACTCCGGTGCAGGCGCCCACTATGACATCGTCCCAAGAGTCGTTGTTAAAGTCCCCGGCGCCCGAGACGGCGCGGCCGAAGCCGTCCCCCCAGCCCCCGCCGCTCAGGACAGCATCGGAGACGTTGTCCATGTCCGGGCCCCCGAAGTACACGAACGCCCTTCCCGCGCCGTACTGGTTGGTCGTATTGGGGGCGCCGACAACGACATCCGGGAATTCGTCCCCGTTGACGTCTCCGGCGCCCGCCACAGAAATTCCGAACGAGCTGTTGGGCGCACCCTCGAGGACGATATCGGGGGTGCTGTCCATGGGAGCCCCTCCGAAAAAGATGTAAGCCCTCGATAAGTCGTTGCGGGGCTCGATTTTAGCGCAGTAGCTCGCCCCCACAATCACGTCATCGAAGCCATCCCCGTTCAAGTCCCCCGGACCGGCGACGGAGACCCCGAAATAGTTGAGTTCCCCCTCGCCCGTAAGGGTGACGTCCGCCGTTTTGTTGATCACCGGCCCGCCAAAATAGATATATGCCCGGCCGCAGCGGAGGCCAATGGACGAATTCATGGGCTCTCCGATTATGACGTCGTCATAACCGTCCCCGTTCACATCGCCCGCACCGGCAACGGAGAAACTGAAATAGTCCGCGTGCTTCTGCGGGCCGAACCCCCCGACCTTCCGGTACCAGCCGCCGCCGTCGCAGCTCAATTCCATCCTCGCGCTCTTCACAACGGCGTATCTCATCAGGCGGATTGAGCAGCTCGCGGCCCCACCCTCTTCCCCGAAGCCGAACTCCATCTCCTTTGAGTCGCAAAGGAAGGTGTCCTGCCTCCCCAGTGCACCGTAGCCGGGGCCCGAGAACTCCCAGAGGACCGTTTCATTTAGATAGATTCGGACCCTGTCGGGGTACTGCCCTCCGGTTCCATCACTAACAACGCTTGAGACGTCGAACCCGGCGCTCCTGACAATGGCCCCCGCCGGAACGGAGAGATTGACCCATCCGGTCAACCCGGGACGGAACAGTTGAACGATGGCCTCCGTAGCTCCGTCCTGGAAAGTGGTGATGTCGCCGGCCGGGATGGGGCTGGGGAGAATGGCAATAATTAAAAGAATAGCGGCCCCCAGCGCCCTCATTTTTAGACCCGGAGTTTATTTATTATAGAGTAATATAAAATTTATGGTATAATGCATCTAATCGCGATTGGCCGATCAAGAATAAGATAGCTGATATTGCTGTGATATCATTTTTGGAATCGCAACCAACACCGGCCTGAAATATGTATCGAAAATACGTATTCTCGATACGTATTTTTAATACGTATTCCGGGGGAGGCAGGATTAATTGGCCGTGATTATATTATGGTAACGGGTGGCGAGAATGAAAAGGGAGGGCATTATCCTGTATGGTTCAATATGCCTCACAGTTCTGCTCGCGATACTCCCGGAGTTCTCGGGAGCCGTAGCTCCTGGCCAGACATGGGGAAGAATTCCAAACAGCAGTCCAGGTATCGATGTATGGTACGACACTTTTCCGCAAAGTGATAGCAGAGGCCTATGGTCAACTGTTTACATTTTTAACGACAAAGATGAGGATGAATGGATATCAGGATTTACTATTCTGGATATTCGCTACAGAGATTTCACCGTTCCAGACCCATATGTTTATTATGTGAATTATATGACTATCCCCTGGATCGCGATAACCTGGGACTCCCTGGAGAGAGTGATCTATCCATTCGATGATTATGGAGGCTCGATGGACAACAAATTCAGGTTCTCGAGCGCATATGAATACAAAGAGGGAAACGAGGACGCCGACCCGGAGAACCCGACGTCGATGGATGCCCAGTATAATCTCGATTGCAATGATGACGAGACCATAGATTTCACAATCGAAATCTGGTACCAGCTAAATGTGGACCCCGTGAGCGGAGCTGGAAATATAGACATGCACATAAGGGTGGTCAATCATCCGACATGGAGAGACGGGAACGGTATCCTCCGCGACCGGTGCCTTGAGGGCGACTATGTCAGATATATGGAGTTTCCTTTTCTTTTTAATCCGGATGTTGATGGCCAATCCAATAACGATGTCCAGTGGTGGAATAGCAGTGATAAATGGGAAGATGTTGACGAAGAGCGAGCATTCGCAACAACAAATGGACGTGACTGCATAAAGGTGCTCGAGGGCGACAGGAATATCATAATGAAGTCTGTGGATTGCGGCCAGTCATACTCAACATGGTATGTGATTAAATATGATTCCGATGGGCAATTCTCTCAGTTTCCAGACGCATATTTGGACAGTGAGGACATGGACGATGAGGATGTTGAAGTCTGGTATATAGCGAATTTCACCAGGGATGCGATTCTCCAGCCCGGCTTCGGCCTGATCAGCGCAAACTACAGAAACCTGACCAGTCATTGAGAAGAGCGCTGATAAAATCGATTTGAATTTCATATCAAAGATTATAAATAGGCCTCTTAATGATATAATCTCTCAGAGGGTCCGGGTTGAGGAATAGCGCTGTGATAATGACAATTCTGCTGCTCGCGCTCAGCGCTCTCACGACCCCTGCCTCCGGGCCCTCATTCGAGAACGGGGGCATGGAGGCGATTGTGGAACTCCTCCCGCCCCACTACAGCACCGTCGCCAATCTCAGAATTCCCTCCGGAGTTTATTTCTCCGGGGCGGTGCTGAGCATTACCGGCATGGCGTCCGCGGAGAATGAATCAGCATATCCGGCCAACATCACCATAGCTCTCAACAACACGGTTCTGTGGGCCTTCAGAGAGACCGGGTTCGGACCCCTGGGGATGCAGGACCGGTTCACCACCGGGGAAAAAGCGGTTCTTTTTGCGTTCGACTCGCAGGGGGGCATCAGGAGCATATCCCTCAGGCTTCCCCTGAGCGCATCCGTGGAAACGGCCAGTATGGACATCATCTGCCTCCCCCCGCCGGACGACTATGAGCTGGTCAGCTTCAATGGAGTCAATGACTACGACCAGTTCGGGTGGTCCGTATCTGGAGCCGGAGACCTTAACGGCGATGGCTACGATGACGTTATAGTAGGTTCAAAAGGGTATGATTCACCGGAGCAAGAGGCTGGCCGCGCCTATATCTACTTCGGAGGCCCCAAAGTGGACCGCCAGGCGGATTCAATTTTCACAGGAGCGATGTCCGAGTATCTGGGTTGCTCCGTCTCCAGAGCCGGGGACGTGAATGGAGATGGTTTAGACGATGTTCTAGTTGGTGCATACGGGAGCTGCCTCGGTGAACCTATGGCCGGGGCCGCCTTTTTATATTTTGGAAAACAAAATATGAATCAAACACCCGATGTAATCTTCCTTGGAAAAGAAAGACCCGACGAGTTCGGCTACTCGGTTTCAGGAGCCGGCGACGTGAACGGTGACGGATACGACGATATTATTATTGGAGCCCGGAGGGGCCAAATGAATGGTAAATCGATCGGAGCCGCTTACATCTTTTTCGGCGGACAGAGCATGGACAATGCGCCAGACGTGAGCATGCTCGGGAGCGGCGAGTACAACATGTTCGGGTCGGTCGTGTCCGGCGCGGGCGACGTCAACGGGGACGGGTACGACGACGTCATTGTGGGGGAGCCGGGGAACGACGCGGTTGCGAACAATGCGGGCAGGGCCTTCATATTTTTCGGCGGGTCCGAAATGGACGGTGCCGCGGACGTCGTGATCTCCGGCAGGGCCGCGGACGACAATCTCGGGCACTCGGTCTCCGGAGCCGGTGACGTGAACGGCGATGGATACGGCGATGTGATAGTGGGTGCGCCGAACGAGAACGCGGGCGCGGCCGACAACGGCCGGGCATACATTTTTTTCGGCGGGGACCCGATGGACAGTGTCGCGGACATTGTGCTGAGCGGCGAGGCCATGGGGGACCAGTTCGGCTCCTCGGTGTCTGGAGCCGGGGACCTGAACGGGGACGGGTACGACGACGTCGCTGTGGTGAGGAATCGCGAGGGAAACGAGAGCACGTACGTCTACTTCGGTGGCGCCTCCATGGACGGCGCGGCGGACTTCAGATTCACGGGCGGTGGTGCCTCGCCGGAGAGGGTCCGGGGCGCCGGGGACGTGAACGGGGACGGCTACGATGACATCATCGTCGGAGACCTGGCGAACCAGGCGACGCGCAGCCCGGGCCGGGCCTTCGTCTATACCACGCACCACGACAATCCGGGAGGAATTCTCGACCCTCGTGTCTCGATAGGGTCCGAGACCGTGTGGAGCCGCCAGGGAGTGGTTAACGGAAGCTTCAGCTCAGGCGACCTTGCGGCGGTGTTGAACGATTTCCTCCGCTCGGCCACTTGCTCGACCGCTGACTCCTACGGAAACTCCTATGTCGAGGTTCCGGTTCGGGCCTCCGCCGGGAACGACGGCAGGCTGGAGCTCTCCGGTTTGAGAATCGTGTATCAATATAGCGCGAGCATCCCCGACTTCGCCAATCCCCTGAACAAATACCTCACAGAGCATCAGTGGGACAGAGACGCGGAGGGGAACGTTCCGGTCCCGCTCGAGATCCGCTCCGAGGGCGCCGGGAGAATTCGGCTTTTTGGCCTGAACCTGACCCGAGACGAATTCCCTGAGCTTATCAAGGAGATTCCTGAAACTCCTTTCTACGAGGATAGCTTGAGCGTGACCCTCGTGGACCTCTATAGCTATTTCCGGGACGATGTTGACGCGCAGAAGGAGCTGAATTTCTCCATAGGCTACTCCACAAACTCGAGCTTTGTCAGGGTCTGGATATGGTCCAACAGATACGTTGCGGTGGATTCATGGACAGGGGATTCGAACGACAACTGGACGGGAACCGTGGAGGCGAGGGTCTCGTGCACGGACCGGTGGGGGCAGAGAACAGACTCCAACGAATTTGTGATAGTGATAGGGAATGTGAACGACGGGCCGGTGATTGTCAGCTCTCCGCCGCTTGTGGCCGAGCCGGGTCAGATATATTACTACAATGTCACCGCAGAGGACGGCGACGGCGACGCCGTTAGTTACAGCCTAGCGGAGGCACCATTGAATATGACGATTGACAGAGCATCGGGAAGAATTCAGTGGCTCCCGAGAAAGCAGGGAGCCTACCGAATTTCAATCGTTGTCTCGGACGGGGCCGGGTCAGAGGAGCAAAACTATACGCTGTCCGTTCCGAACAGACCGCCGAGGATAACGAGCGAGCCGGAGCTGCATGCCCTGACATATGTTCCCTATCTTTATAAGGTAACGGCCGAGGACGACAATCTGGACCCGGTGGCATATAATATTTCGGCAAAGGGCGATGGGGTGGACATTGAGACGGACACCAACAGGCTGGAGTTCGTTCCAATTGTTCCGGGGGAGATAAATGTCTCCGTCAGGGCTTCGGACGGTGTTCTGGAGAGCCATCAGAACTTCATTATTGAGGTGCTCCAGGGCAACCACGCGCCCGAGTTCAGGAGCGCCCCCCCGACGGTGGCCTATGTGGAGTGGCCGTATGTGTACAGAGCCGAGGCCTTCGACGTTGACTCGGACACACTTGTTTACTCGCTCGAGGCCGGTCCGGAGAACATGAGCGTTGATGCGGCCAGTGGAGAGGTAACGTGGGTTCCGAAGCACAGGGGGAACTTCACCGTTGCCCTGAAGGTGAGCGACGGCAGGGGGGGAGAGGCGAGGCAGAATTTCACCATTGAGGTTCTCGACGCCGTCAGGCCCTCGATAATTCTTGACTCGCCGGAACCCGGCAGGATTCTGACGGGTAGAGTCACATTCTCAGGAAGTGTCGTTAGAGGAACTAGGGATGTGCTTTATGTCCAGATGCGTGTGGACGGGAATGACTGGAGGAACGCGACCGGGACCCTGAACTGGACGATATCCCTCAACACAAAGGCATTGAAGAACGGGAGGCATCTGTTCGAGTTCCGCGCATTCGACGGTGTGGAGCACTCGAATACGTTTTCAGCAGTATTCAGGGTTGAGAATCCTCCAAATAGGGCCGGACTCATTCCCGGCGCTGGTGACGCAATGGTTTTAGCCGCGATTTTCACAGCGCTCTTGCTGGCGGTGAGAAAACGGGCACTCAGGATGTGAAGACTAATAAAATTAAAATGAAACAATGCATAAAAAAATTCTGAATCTGATTTCTCACTTATGCATATATTCCCAAAAGAATTTATAGAACTCAATCCCCTTCACTTCAATACGAATCGCGCGATGTCTATGCCTTAACTCTAAAATTGTGATAAAAGACTCAGTGCGGCAATACTGGATGTATTTTTTAAAGCGGTCACTATTCAACCCAGCAGAGTTCTGGAGTTTTGTCCATCTCATTTCTTTGCTTGGTGAATTATATAGAATTTCAATAATGCGAAACACGATTCTGAAATCGAGTGGACGTAATTTATATATTGACTCTTCCTTTTCCATTCCGACCCCCTCGACTTTTTACCAGGACTTTTAAAGCCCTAACGGAAATCGTTCTATGATTTCCGGTGTGATAAGATAATTCATTACATTGTATATAATTTTCTGAGTGATGATGAAGAAAAGGGGCCAAGTATAAAAGTTCGAGGTCTCCCGGTCCCCGACCCGTCCCAAGATTTCTTTCAGAGCCTCTCCAGAAGAAGCCTGTGAATTCTCGTGTCCTCCGTGAGCTCCGGGTGGAAGGCGGCCGCGAGCATATTCCCCTGCTGCGCGAGCACGATCGCCTCCCCGACCCTCGCGAGCGCCCTGCAATCCCCCCAGACCCTCGTGATAGCCGGGGCGCGGATGAATACCGCCGGGAAGGGCCTCGCGAACTCTCCACACCTTAAGGGGGCTGGCGCCTCCGCAGGCGACCGGAGGTCGCCGGGGCGCGGTAGCCCCGGTAGTTCCCGAACACCAGCCTCGCCACCGTGCACTCCTCCGGGGGCCGGCGCCGCGGGCATCGCGGCGGAGCCTGCGAGCTCCCCGCCCTCAACTCCGATATCCAGCTCCACCTCGAAAGACTCCCTCTGGCGCCCGAACGCGTTCCGCCTGACCGCCATGTCCATCAGGCCCATCAGCTCCGTCCCGCTCCTCCGGACCTCCTCGTCTCCCTCTTTCGCGAGAAGAACCAAGCCGGCGCAGGTGCCGAGCACCGGCATCCCCTCCTCCGCGCGCCTTTTAATCAGCTCGAAGAGGCCCGTCCTCCTCAGCAGCCGGGAAATTGTCGTGCTCTCGCCGCCCGGAATCGCGAGGGCCTGAACGCCCTCCATGTCCGCCGGCCTGCGCACCGGAACCGCCTCTCCCTCCCGGCCCATGTCCCTGAAGGCTCTCTGGAAAGCCTCGAGGTGCTCCGAGACAGCGCCCTGGACCGCGACCACACCCACCTTCAGGACCATGCCCGCCCGGACCCCCCTCACATCTCACCGCATCGATCCCCGGGGCCGCCCCCTGCCCCCGGAGCTCCTTTTTCTCTCAGGTCGGCCTCCATCACACCATTAACTTGCCACGGTCCGCGCGCGCAGGGCCGGGCCGGCGCCGCAGCCCGCCGATTCAGCATTCAGCCACAGGTCCTTCTCTCTCCTCAATCTCACACGGCCTCCATCGTGGACGGCGGCTTTCTGGTGATGTTGTAGGTCACGCTGACCACGCCCCTGACCTCGCCAGTGATTCTCGCAGCGATTTTCTCCAGCGTCGCAAAGGGGAGGGGCACCGGCTCAGCGGTGACGGCGTCGGTGCTGCTCCAGCAGCGGACCTCGATCTGGTGCCCGAATTCCCTCCTTCCTTTCCTTATGCCCGTTACGCGGTCCTCGTGAAGAATCGCCATGTACTGGAAGGCCCCGCAGCCCGCGAGCTCCTCGTCCAGAATCGCCGTCGCTTTTCTCACGAGCCTGACGCGCTCCGGGGTGACCTCGCCGATCACCCTGGCCGCGAGCGCGGGTCCCGGGAACGGCGGCCGCTCCGTGATTTCGGGCGGGAGGCCCAGCGCCCTCGCCACGGCCCTGACGCCGCTCTTCCTGAGCTCTATCACTGGCTCTATCACCCTGTAACCATACATCTTCTCCGTGTCGATTCCGAGCTGCTCGAGAATGTTGTGCTGGCGCTTTATGCCCGCAACGGTCTCTTCAACATCAGTGTAGTTGGTCCCCTGAAGCAGGAACTTCGCCCCGCTCTTTCTCACGAGCCGACCGAAGACCGTTTTGTAGAAAGTTCTCGTGATCGCCTCGCGCTTCTCCTCCGGGTCGGTCAGGCCCCTTAGGGCCCTGAAGAACTCTTTCTGCGCCCTGTGCAGCCTGACCGGGACTCCCAGTGACCTGAAGAGCGAGACAACCCTCCGCGGCTCCCCCTCCCTCATTATTCCATTGTCTATGAAATACGTCAGGAGGCGCCTCCCGAGCGCCCTGTGGCCCAGCATCGTCACGACGGATGAGTCGACCCCTCCGGAAAGGGCGTTGATCGCGAGCCCGTCGCCCACGGCCGCCCTTATCTCCTCAACCTTTTTCGCGATGAACTCGTCCGGCCTGAGGTCCTCCAGCCTGATTTCCCTGAATTCCATCCGTACCACCAGCCCGGCGGGATTTTCCGCTCGGGATATATACTTAATTATGGAATTCGCCCTGCTCATGGACGCCTCCCGGCTCGCGCGAGTCGGCCCTCCTCTCCCCGCGAGAACTGCTCCGGTCGGGCAGGCCGCCAGCCGGGCGTCAGAATATGCGATACCGCCGCCTGAAAAAAGCGGGCTGAGCGAGCGGAGCTACCAGCCCCTCTCCTGCAGCCTCTCCTCCTTCGGCAGGGTGGGGATGTCCAGGCCGCGCATCGGCGCCCCCAGTCCCTTCGAGACCTCCGCCACAACCTTGGGGTCGTCGTAGTGGAGAACCGCCTCGACGATTGCCCTGGCCCTCCTCTCCGGGTCCTCGGACTTGAATATTCCCGAGCCCACGAAGACCCCGTCGCTCCCGAGCTGCATCATCAGCGCCGCGTCCGCGGGCGTGGCGATTCCGCCGGCGGCGAAGTTGACCACCGGCAGCCTCTGGAGCCTCGCGATCTCCTTCAGAATCTCGAAGTCGCATTCGAGCTTCCGCGCGACCTGGAAGAGCTCGTCGTCGTCCTTGCCCTGGAGCTCTTTTATCTGCGCCGTCATCGTCCTCTGGTGCCTGACCGCCTCCACGACGTTGCCCGTCCCGGCCTCGCCCTTCGTCCGGATCATGGCGGCGCCCTCCCAGATTCTCCTCACCGCCTCGCCCAGATCGCGGGCGCCGCAGACGAACGGCACCGTGAACCTCCTCTTGTCCACATGGAAGAACGGGTCCGCCGGCGTCAGGACCTCAGACTCGTCTATCATGTCAACGCCCAGCGCCTCGAGCACCTGCGCCTCCGCGAGGTGGCCTATGCGGCACTTCGCCATCACGGGTATCGTCACCGCGTCCATGATCTCGAGGATTTTCAGGGGGTCGGCCATCCTCGCCACGCCGCCCGCGGCCCTGATGTCGGCGGGGACCCTCTCCAGCGCCATGACAGCCACCGCCCCCGCCTGCTCGGCGATGACGGCCTGCTCCGCGTTGACGACGTCCATTATCACGCCGCCCTTCTGCATCCTCGCGAAGCCGCGCTTGAGCAGCTCCGTCCCGTGCCTGAGCTTTGAGAGGTCGAGCTCCAGAGGCATTCTCCCTCCCCCTGTAAGCTAAATGGGGGGAATCTTATTAAGTTTTCTAGGACCCTGTGGGTGTGTGGAGTTCCGAATTAAGTTCCTCTCGTTGATTTATCTTCATATTCTAGATCCTCTCTTTACCGTTAATCACCCTTATAATAGATAGGCATGGGCATGTCTGGGTACCATCTTGACGTTCTCCCTGATGAATGCCCTTCTCTTTGCAGGCCACATCGCACTCCTTGCGCTTATTACTTCAGTGCTGCTTTCTGTAGTTATAGCAGCTTAATGCCCTCTCAAGCCCTTCGAAATGCCGGATGAGCTTCATAATAGCTCCCGCCGCCTTCTCCACTTTCCTGTTGAATTCAGAAAGGGAATTGTGTTCCATGGTCGGTCAGGAGCTGCCTGGGCTTGCCATAAGACGCCACAGCCTTTTTGAGGGCTCTTAGACTATTCTGAGCGGTGGCATTTTTATATCTCTTGCCCTTATTACACATTCCCTCTCTTCATCATTGATTGGCTTATGGGATGCCCCGGGCTTTTTAGGATATGGATATTCGCCCCTCTCCTTGATGAGCCATTCCGAGCTTTCTCTGGTGAGCTTCCGCATGTATTGCTATGGTTTTAGGGCTCTTATATTCGCTGAGAGGAAGTGATTTCGGAATTCCACAGAGCAAGGGTTAAAGCCTTTCAGGGGTCTGGAGGGCGTGAGGTTTGCATGAATACGAACGAGGCCGACTTCGAGCGCCAGAGGCGGAGGCTGGTCGAGAGCCTGAAGGCCCGGGGCTACATCAACAGCCCCCGGGTCGAGGCCGCGATGCTGGCCGTGAGGAGGCACCTCTTCGTCCCTGAGAGGAACAGGCCCGACGCCTACGACGACAGGCCGCTCGATATAGGCGAGGGCCAGACGATATCCGCGCCCCACATGGTCGCGATAATGGCCGAGGCGCTGGAGCTCGAGAGGGGGCACAGGGTGCTGGAGGTCGGCGGCGGCTCGGGCTACCACGCGGCCGTGGTCGCGCACATCGTCGCCCCGGAGGGCCATGTCTACTCCGTCGAGCGGATAGCCTCTCTCGCGGAGAGGGCCAGAAAGAGTCTGGAGCTCGCGGGCTACTCAAAACACGTCACGGTCGTCGTCGGCGACGGCTCGAAGGGGCTGCCCGAGCACGCGCCCTACGACAGAATCTTCGTCGCCTGCGCCGCCCCGGATATTCCTCCCCCCCTCTTTGACCAGCTCAGGGAGGGAGGTAAGATGCTTGTTCCCGTCGGGCCTGTCTATCTCGGCCAGGACCTCATTAGGGTCGAGAAGAGGGGCGGGAAGCAGCACTCCACCAATCTCGGCGGCTGCGTCTTTGTGCCCTTGATAGGCGAATACGGGTTCAGGCGGTGATGGCCGCAGGCATCGCCGGGAAAAGGGTGAGGGCGCCGTAGATTCGACGGATTGAACTGGAGCTGAGATGGAAGATGAGGAGCGGACCGGAGAGGAGGGATGGGAAATGGAAGAGGGAGAGAGGAAGAGAAAAATCGGAGGAGTTGGGGTGGGGGGGGCAGGTAGAATAAAGGGATATGTGATGGAGGAAAGATGAGGCAGGGAAAAAGAGGAGGGGGTAGAGGCGGAATGGAAGGAGAGAGGGGAGGAGGAGTCTCGTGACCCAAGTCCGTCTTGGGAGGATAACGCTCCACTGGTGCAGGCGATGCGACCTTCCTCTTCTCAGGCGAGAGCCCTGCGGAATCTGCGGCTCGACGCCCCTCCCGGTTGCGCTGACACCACCCGGCGACGCGAGGCCAGCCTTCGATTTCGACCTCGATATGGTCAGGGAGGTCGCCGCCGGCCAGTTCGGCGCCGACGCCGGCCGGAGGCTACTGCCCGGGGGAGAAGCGGTCATGCTCAACCGCGTCCCGGACATCGACAGAACCGATGAGATCGTCGCGGGAGGGAGGGTTCTGGGCAACCTTGCCTTCCTTCCGGGAAGAGGCCTCGTCCTCCAGCTCAGGATGGCTGGAGCGGAGAGGGTCGGGGTCCCGGAGAAGGGTTGGGTTGTTGCTGATCGCGGAGCGGTTGCCTCGGTCCTGCAGAGTTCAAATTTGATGGGCCCGGGGGTGCTGAGGGCCTCTGAAGATATCAGGCCTGGGGACGAGGTAATTGTGCTGGAGGAGGGAGGAGCGCTCCTAGCCACGGGATCTGCCAGAATGTCCTTTGGACAGATGCGTGCGGGTGAGAAGGGAATTGCAGTGAAAATCCGGTGGCGAAGGGGGGAGGAGGGTGCCAGAGAGGACGACCGGTCCCGGGATGGCTCCGGCACCGAAGGAGGACGGGGCGATGAGCGCGGCCCCTCCGTCTGGAGCAGGGCAGTCCTGGCGAACCGGGCGATTCTGGAGGGGGAGGTGCGGAAAGCGGTATCATTCATCAAAGAGGGCGTCGAGAGGGTCGGGAAACCGGTCGCGGTATCCTATAGCGGTGGGAAGGACAGCCTAGCGACCCTCCTCCTCGTGCTGGAGGCTGGGATAAGGCCAAGGCTGCTTTTCGTGGACACGGGCCTCGAGCTCCCTGAGACGGTGGAGAACGCGCGCTCCGTCGCCGCCTCGCTCGGCCTCGAGCTTCTCACGGAGAGCGCTGGGGACGCCTTCTGGCGCGGCCTGCCCCTTTTCGGTCCGCCAGCCCGGGACGCGCGATGGTGCTGCAAGTGCTGCAAGCTCGGGCCCGTGACGAGACTTATTCTCAAGGAGTTCCCTGGGGGTGTCCTGTCCTTCATAGGCCAGAGGAGGTACGAGTCCGAAGCGAGGGCGTTGAAGGGCCCGGTCTGGAAAAACCCGTGGGTCCCCGGACAGATCGGGGCCTCGCCGATTCAGGACTGGCCGGCGCTGCAGCTCTGGCTCTTTCTCTTCTCAAGACTCGGAGCGCCGGCGATTGATGGCGGCGGAGGCGTTGGCGATTCGGGAGGAGAGGCCTCCATGCCTGAGGGGTCGGGCGTTACGGCCCCGAAACTGGAGGCGGAGGGAGGCACGGGAAACACCTCCGCCCTCCCAGACAACCAGAAGGCGGGCCTCTCCCAGGCGAAGCCGAGCCTTCGCTGGAACCCCTGGTACGAGCGCGGGCTGGAGAGAATCGGCTGTTTCCTCTGTCCGGCGAGCAATCTGGCGGACCTCGAGCTCGTGAAGAGGTTCTACGCTGGTTACGGACGGTGGGAGGAGACGCTTAAAAATCTCCCAGAGGAGTGGAAGCTCTACGGCCTGTGGAGGTGGAGGCGCATACCCCGTGGAATTGAGGAGTATATGACCAAGATGGGGGTGCACCCAACGCCCATTCCAGCCCCTCCTAAGGGAGCCGAGCTGGCTGTCAAAAGCAGGAGTCGGGGCGAGGATGGGAGGTGGGAGCTCAGGGCCAGCCACTCACCACTACGGGACGTTGTCCTCCTACGGAACCGCCTACTCCCGCTCGGAAAAGTCATGGAAGAGGAGGGGAGTCTGAGCATTGGCGGATGGGCCAGAATTCAGCCCGATGGAGCGATAACGGTGTGGGCCGCGAGCGAAGAGGAGCTGGAGCGCCGGCTGGAGAGGCTAAGAGAGGCGCTGCTCAGAGCGGAGGGGTGCGCAGGCTGCGGGGTCTGCACTGGTAGATGCAGGAGCGGCGCGGCCGGAGTGCGGGAGGGGAGAATGGTGATTGACCCGGAGAGATGCACAGGCTGCGGGTCCTGCCTAGAGGGGCCGTGCCCTGTCACAGCATACGGGCCAGGGCTCCAGAGCGATTTGTGAGGGGCATCTATCTGAAGCAGGGAGCCGCCACCCGTCTGGTTCCAGAGACGGCGCGGAGCGTGAGCGCCGGGCGAGGGCGTGGAGGCGGTATGGGCTGGAGCGCCTTCTGGTCGCTTCGTGCCTCGACAAAAGCTAGTGCCTATCCCCCCACCCGCCGGAGTGGCATCCACCGGGCCGCTCATATGGGCTTGGGACCGAAGAAGGAAGCCCTGTAGGCCTCCGCTGCCTTTCGCTTGAGAATTCTCTCAGTGGCCTCCTTGTTCTCGAGGGCGTAGCGGTCCTTCGGGTTGATTTTGAGAACCATCTCGTAGACCTTGAGCGCCTCCTCGTGCCTCCTCAGGTCATCTAGCGCGTTGGCCTTGTCGTTGAGGGCGGCGGTGTCGCGGGGATTGAGCTCGATTATTTTGTCGTAGCATTTGATGGCCTCTTCGGTTCTGTTCAGAATTCTGAGCGTGAAGCCCTTCCTCCTCCAAGCCTCGATGCTGTCGGGCTTCAGTTCAATCGCCTTGTCGAAGCATGCGAGCGCCTCATCCACCTTGCGCAGGCATCGGAGGGAGACACCCCTGAGCATCCACAGGTTGATGTCGAGGGGATTGAGTTCCAGGCAATGTTTGAAGACGGCCTCCGCTTTGTCATAGATTCCCGCGTTGTAGTACTTCATCGCCAGCTCCGTGCACTCAGCTGCGGTTGAGGGCAGCTGGGAAGGCAGCTCGTGCGCTGGAGCCTTCGGGCCGGCGGGTGCAACGGAGAGGGGCCTCATCATGGAACTCGGGACGTGGGGCTTCTGTGCCTCGCGCGGGTGGGCCGGGGCCTGAGATTGTGCAGAAGCCTGGACCATTGATTTTGCCGCGGACGCGCGGGCGGTATCCGGGGTATGCCCAGCGGGGACGAACTCAAGTTTCTCCTTTGACGGCAGGAGCATGCTGGAGTAGCGCCTCCTCTGCTCCTCCCTTGGAGAGAGGCGGCGGCATCGGGCGCACTGGGTGTAGTTGTCGTGGTTTGGGGAGCGGCAATAGGGGCATATCTTCATTCTTGTCGGCCGCTAATGGGCGGTGCTCGATAAAAAGCTATCGTTTTTTCAAAGAATGGCTCGCGGTGTGATTGACTACCGGACCCGATTCGCCCCCACCCCTGCCCCTCTCCGCTTCCGGACCACCCAAAGGACGCCAGAGGGAATTGCGACGAGGGCGATCAGCGCTCCAGCGCCAGCGGCGGTTGCGTCACCTGGTTGTGGCGCGGCCGGCGTGGTCCGGTTCTCCGTACGGTTGAGCCAGTGACCAAGGTTGACTCGGACGGAGGTCATCACAATATCGTCAATGGGATGGTCCTTGAGGAGTGGTCTCCTATAGCCGTAGGTCGGGGCCGCCGCGATCTTCTTCGCCAGCTCGAGGCCCTCAACCACTATGCCGAACACGGCGTAGCTACCGTCGAGGTCGTGCTGGGGGCCGTCGCAGATGTAGAACTGGCTCGAGGCGCTGTCGGGGTCCTGGCCCCGCGCCATCCCCACCGCCCCGTCCTCGTGCGTCAGGCTCGAATTGATTTCTAGGGGAATGGTCTCGCCCGAGCCACCCCAGCCATCGTCGTACGGGTTGTTGTTTTTCGTGTTCGGGTCTCCGGTCTGCGCCACAAAGTCGTCTATGCACCTATGGAACTTGATGCCATCGTAGAAGCCCTTCGAGGCCAGCTTGATGAAGTTGGCGGAGGTGATTGGAGCGCCCATTTCATAGAGCATTATTGTGATATTCCCAGTGAGTGAGTTCCAGGATATTTCTATAACAACCGTCGCGTTCACATACACCCCATTCGCATCGCATGTGGTGCCGGTGCAAGGGGGCCCGTCCGCGGACGCACTCCCGCCAGTCAGAAAACACACCGCCGTCGCAATAGCGAGCGCCCTCTCTAGGTCCATCATCGTTAATTACATCGCTCCATTTATTTAAATCCTGCTCTCCAGCCGGACCGTACGATAACGGATTCCGGCTCGCCGAGCCACCACCGCGAAATAGCCTACCCGGCCGCGGCAGCGCGGAGCTCCTTTTTCTTCCGCCTGTGCCGCACGGCTCCGTAGGCCGCGCCGCCCACTAAGGCGATGATGATTAAGGCGGCGATGGAGTAGAGGGCGGCGGGATTGCCGCGGATAGAGTTGAGAAACTTGAAGAAGGGATTGGTGGTCTCTATCGTCTTCGGGGGTATGTAGAAGACCGTGGTCGTGAGGGTCACGGTGCTCGGTGGGCCACTGATTCCGCCAGCCTGGATGTTCGCTGTGATTCTTGTGGTCTCCACCGTGCCGTTCTTTGCGGTGCGGGGGCAGCTGATGTAGACGGTCACCACTCTCGAGCTCCCATTGAGTATGGTGAGAGTTTCTTGGGAGAGGGTGCAGTTCCACCCCTCGCTCATCGTGGAGTTTATTATCGAAACGTTAAGCGTTGTCGTGCCGTTGTTGAACAGGATAAGCCTGTAGGTCGCAGGCTCGCCGGGTCGGCAGGTCTTGGTCGTGTTGTCCGCGCTCATCTCGAGCTTGAGCACCTCGCCTCCCGTCGAGCCGCGGATGATGTAGTCTAGGCCGAATCCGCTGTTGGGGGCGCGGTCCTCCAGCCTCCTCTCGGAGTCGGCGAAGTTGCGATTCCATACGCCAGCCCAGGTTCCTGTCAGACGGGTCCCCGCGCCCGGATTGTCGAGGCTATCCTTCGGCAGAACCCAGTGTATCGTGCTATTGCCCGGGTTGTAGCTGCATCCGCTGAGAGTGCCCTTCGATGTCTCCGTCACATTCTCCGGACCGCTGCCATATACTACAGAGTTGAGGCCGAATTGAATTGTAAGGCCGAAGGGCCCGTGAACTGGCACCCTGCAGACGACCGCGTAGCTGGATTCCCCGAGCGTGAAGTAGACTTCGTACTCCTGAGTGGGTAGGTTGGGAATCTCCGATGGCTCTGTGTATAGCTCTAGAGAGCTCGTATGGAGAGTTATTTCTATACTTTCGTTGGTCTCGTCGTGGAACCAAGCGGTGAGAATGTCCCTTGAGCTCTTTCCCGAGGCGCTGTCGCCGGCGCCGTCTTTTATCTCGGGGAGGTTCTCGTCGCCCGCGGAGGCCGTCGGCGCAGTCCACACTAGCAGGAGGAGTATTAGCGCTGCCGGGACCCAGCTTTTATTCATAATTTCCAATGTTTAGAGATAATACATAGCAAATATATATGTTTAATTGTCCGCTCTAGCGGCGGTGCAGAATAACCAGTTATCAGCCCTATAAATACCCCTCCCCAAATCCATCTATTCATCCCCCTCTGAACCTCTGAAATTTCTCAGGGTCCCACCCCCGGAACATCTTGAGAAGGGGGTCCTCAACACTCTCTGGGCAATCCATAACATCCTCCCACTTGAAAGTGCT
>JAWCLH010000031.1 GCA_038851035.1 Thermoplasmata archaeon | reverse complement strand
GTCCCGATGTTCGTCTTCGGGTCAGGGAAGTAGCGCAGGGTGGTGCTGAAGGTCCCGAGCGCGAGGGTGATGTTCGTGGCGTTGGATATCACGACGAGCCTGCCGTCCGCGGGGCCCTCCTGATATTCCGGGAGGCTGGGGGCGGAGGCCTCGGCACCCTCCGGGCCATCCGGCGGGGCCGGTTCTCCAGCCTCCTTCCCGACCGGGGCCTGAGCTTGGATGGGCGTGGTGGGAGGGGCGGGGCCCGCCGCGGCCACGCGGGGCTCCACAGGCGAGGGCTCCGGGAGGGGCGGTGCGTCCGTTTCCAAAGGCTCTAGTGGCGGTGCCTGGCCCGCCGGGGCCAGAGGCTCGGAATTCGGTGTGGTCTCCGGGCGTTGAGGATTGGACTGGGGGCCGACGGAGGCTGGGTGGGAGGGCACGGCCGCCCCCAGAAAGGCACCTGTCAGCATTAAAAGCGCAACAAGTCCGATCGCGAATCTCCTCATCATTTCCACCTCATTCCCCGACGAGGGCCGTCCGCCCAGACGCGGCCCGTCCACGCCCTCAATCCCACGGACTGTCTTCTATTTTCCCCTCATGTAATATTGATATATAACAGTTTCCTTTATGTCTGTTTTAATGTGTAAAATCAAATATAAGGTGGAAGGAGAGGTGGGAAGCGATAGGTAGAAATCGAGAGATGCCGCGCGGGGCCGGCGGGGGGTGGGCCGCGCGGGGAGATACCCTGAGGAAACGCGGCATTGGGCCTATCGCTCGAGCGGCTTGCTCAGGTGCCTCCGCGCGCACTTGGGCACCTCGTAGATTCCGGGCCTCAGGCCCCTCGGGATTTCCTCGAAGGACGAACTCTCAGGACCGGCCCGAGAGCCGCACCTCCGGCACCTGAACCCGCCCCCCCTCCCACGGGATTTCATGACGACTCCGCACCTTCCGCACCGTGGCTTCCTGAGCCTGAGGAGCGGCGCGAGGCTTAGAACCCTCAGCTTCTCGAGGTTCAGGGTGAGGGGACGCCCGTGGACACCGCCCGAGGCAACCACCCTATCGCCGGGGACGAGCCGCCTGACCACGTTTCTGAATTCCTTCGTCGGCTCGTAGGCCGCGCAGACCAGCTCGCCGGTCGGGTCCCGGATTGAGAAGAAGACGTGGCCCCCCCTGAGGGTCCTCGGGGCTCTCGAGACCGTGCCCTCGACGACGGGCGAGACGCGGGGTTTGATGTCCGCGATTCTCATCCTCTGGAGGTGGTCGTCTGTGCCCTGATTCGATACGAAAACCAGCATCCTGTCGATTCTCTCCCCCGTGTCGACGGCGAGGGCCGCGGCCTCGAGCTCGACCGGAGAAGTCGCCCTTATCCCAATCAGCACGGGGCAGGGGCTGTGTGGTGCGATTGTGACGTGCCTGTTCCGCCTGTCGACGTTGTTGAAGGTCGTCCTGAAGGCCTCGTCCATCCTCAGAACAGAATCGAAGTCTATCCTCCTCGGCGTCCCCCACCTGCTCCTCTCCCTGTAGGCCAGGAGCTCGTAGGTCCTGCGCCTTCCCCTCCAGGCCGCGGCCGCGCTCGCGCCGACCAGACCCCTCCTCCCGCCGTGCGTCCTCCACATCCACCTCTCGGGAACGCCGGGCGAGAGCGTCTCCTCTACATCCCGCACCCTGACGACCTCCCTGACCGCCCTGAGGTATAGCTCCTCCGGCGGCCTCCGCAGGGCCGCGAACACGGCGGGCCCGGTGCCCCTCTCGCCAATCGCGGAGTTGGCGAGGACGACTCTCTCGGCCCTACTGAGAATTCCCTCCAGCTCGACGCGGATGGGAGAGAATTTTCGGTAGACGAGCACTGGTCTGCCGTCGAGCCAGCCTGCGGGCTCCGGCGCCCCCCTCCCTTTTCCAAGGACGAGCGCGATGGCTCCGTTGCCCCGGGTCTTCCATGGGATGTTCGGGTTCAGCCGGACGAGCCTAGGGTAGCCGATGAGCTCGTACTCCCTGAACTCGCGAATCAGCTCCGTTGCGACGTAGGTGGTGCACAGGCCCCTGGGGCTGTCGGTGTCGTCCACTCCGATGATGAAGACCATTGAGACACCGGTGACCCGGAGATGTCTCTGCGGAGGCGCGATGGGCGGGCCGGGGCGGGAACTAGACCCTAGCGCCGCATCTGTGGCAAGCGACCGCGTTTGGTGGGTTGAGGTACTGGCAGGACGGGCATACCTTCAGCTGGTATCCGGGCTGCGGGGCCTGCGGTTGCTGGGGGACCGGCTGGGGCTGGGGCCACTGCGCGGGTGGCTGGGCGGGGGCGTATCCGGGGGCCGTGGGCGGGGGGGTCTGGGGGGAGTAATAGGCGGGTTGCGGGTACTGGGGCGCGGGCTGAGGAGAGGGCTGCTGGGCGGGCTGCGGCTGCGGGTACTGGGGCGCGGGCTGCGCGGCTGGCTGCTGCGCGGGCTGCGGCTGGGGGAGCGGCATGGGCGCCGGCGGGAGCGTGACCTTCGCCTGAGTCATTATGTTCCGAATCTTCTCGGCCAGACCCGGCGAGGGCCTCATCTGGGCATCAACCTCCTCATCGGCATTGAGCCAGTATGGCGGGTAGCTCTTCTTCGTCGTTCCGAAGAAGCCCGCCTTCTCCTCCGTCTCCACGGTGACCTGAATCGTGTTGGCGCCCGAGGGGGCGGTGCCGGGCGCGGGCGGCTGCGGGCCCATGAACCTAAGCGTGACGCTCGCGCGCTTCACGTCCCCCTTCGAGAGCTTCCTGCCGGCTGGGGGGGCCAGCTGGATGACGTGCTGGCCCGGCTGCTGCTGGTGCGAAGTCACCGTCCACGATATCGAGGACGCGTACCTCTTGAACTCCTCGGCGACGATCGCGTCCTTCCACGGCGGGGGCGGGGCTTGCGGCTGGGGCGGCTGCGGGGCTGGCTGCTGGTACTGCGCTGGGTACTGCTGGCCAAACAGCTGCTGGTACTGCGGACCGCTCAGCTGGCTCTGCGCGCCCTGACCGGGCCTCTTCTCTGGATACATCACCGTTCCCCCCGTGAACCACGCCGGGACGGAGCGATAAATCGGGACCGCAGTATTTATGGGTTTCTATTTTCCCGACGCGGGGCTTTGAGCGGTGGGATTTGGAGAGCGCCTTCCGGTTCTCGGTGAGGCTCGTCCGGCGGGGTGCGCGCGCCGGGAGTTCAGGCGGCGTGGCGCGGATGGCGCGTGCGTTTTCCGCGAGCCCTCTGCAGCGGCTGCCCGGGGCGCGAGGAACCGGGACCCCCACGCTACACCCCGCGCCTCCTCCGGAGGAGCGCGAGGAGCGCCGCAAGCCCGACGACGATGCTCGCCGAGAGCGCGGCGGCGCCGGCTCTGTAGACGATGAACGGGTCCGGCCCGGAATCGGGCGGGCGAGCGGCCCCGAGCGCGGCCCTCATCTCGCTTGTGAGCTCCGCGCCCGAGAATGGCCCCTCGCGCTTCCTGATCGGCTCGCCCGTGCTCCCGTTCAGGAATACGAGCGCCGGGAGGCTCCGGATGCCGTACCTCTCCATCAGCGAGGGCTCCGCCGAAGAGCTTGCCCTGGCGCAAACGAAGCGCGCGCTCAGCGCCAGCGCCCGCGGGTCCCCGAGAGCCTCCTCGAGCTCCGCGAGCGGTCTGAAGGGGTCGTATATCAGGAGAAGCACAGGCCTACCCAGAACCCTCGCGAGCTCCAGCGCCTCCTCGAGGCCGGCGTGCCATTTGATTTCGACGATGTTCTGCGTCCTGAGCCGCGAGAGGTTGCTCGTCACATTGCTCCCGTTCGAGAGGAGCGCCTCGAATCGGTACAAAAGCTCCAGACCGGGCGAGAATGGCCCGAGGCTCACGGCGAACTCCGCGCTCCAGTTGCCAGCCTCCACCTCGCTCATGTTCACTCTCGACTCGCCACTAGGGGAGTCGATTCCGAACACGAGCTGGACTCCGAGCAAACTAGCGCTCCCCGGCCCCCCTCCCGTCCCGCCCGTCGAGTTCCCGGTCTCGTTCGCCGTCCCGTCGGAGGCGTTGCCCTCCGTCGCGTTGAAGAAGGCCAGACGAGCTCGGAAGAGCACGGGCTCCTCGTGGTCCGGTGAGGGGGGCTCGTGCGAGGCCGATACGAATGCCCAGTCGCCCCGCGCGGTTGGCAGGAGGGTAGGGGCGAGGAGCAGCGCGAGCGCCAGCAGCGCTGCAGGAGGGCTCGAGCTCATCAGAACGGGGATTTGTCTCCGTGGTATTTAATCATCTGTTTTATCGTCCGTTCAATCGCCCGCTCCCGGAATTCTCGGGCCCAGAGAGCCCCTCTGCCCCGCGGGGCGCGCCCGGTCGCCCAAGCCCTCCCGAGTCCATTGCAGGTCTCAGCTTTTATATATCCCTGAGAGCATTATCATCAGAAACGCCGGGGTTGGTCGCTTGAGATTTCCAGGCGGGCGTCTTGAGAGGAGCGTGGGGGGCGGCCCTTGGGCGCTCAGGAATGTTCTTGTGGAGCTCGCTGAGAGCCGCTTCACGGGCTTTGTGAGAACGGTCCTGAGCGGCGAGGCCGGGCCGGCCGAGGGCGCGATTCTCCTGAAGAACGGCGAGCTCGTGCTGGCGGCGAGGGAATCCGACCGCGAGACCGTCGGCCTTGAGGCGCTGCGCCTGATTCTCCGGGACTCGCTCGAGACCGCGTGCGGAATCGAGGTCCGGAGCTACTCCCACCGCTCCTCGAGCATCGGCGTGGACCACCTCCTCAGAACCCACTCCCGCGCGAGACTCAGCGCCTCCATCGACCCGAGGGGCCTGATGGAGCTTCTGGCGCCCGAGGGGGCGGGGGTTCCGGCCGCGGCTCCCGCGGCTCAGGCCGCGCCCGAGGCCCCGGCGGAATCGCTGAAGAGGCTCAGGGCCGAGCTCGAGGCCGAGAGGGCCGAGAGGCGCAGGCTCGAGGAGGAGCACCGGAGGGCGCTGGAGGAGCTCGAGGCGATAAGGAGGGGCAGTCTGGCGATGCTCAGGAGCGCCGCGGCCGGCGCGCCGCCCGCGGGCGAGGAGGAGAGGAAGGCGGCGGAGTGGAGGCTCCTGAAGAGGGAGGAGGAGCTCAAGAACGCGGAGGAGAGGCTCGAGGCGCGCGAGGCGGCTTTGAAGCAGGAGAGGTCCGAGCTCAGGAGGCAGGAGGCGGAGCTGGGGCTGGCGAGGGAGGAGCTCGCGAGGGAGAGGGAGGCGTTCCGGAGGGAGAAGCAGGAGCTCGAGGCCTACTGGAGGAAAATGGTCGAGGAGGCGCAGGCGCTGAACCGTGGCCAGTCGGAGCTCGGGGACAGGATGAAGGGAATTCTCGAGCGCGAGAAGGCGCTGGTCGAGAGGGAGGAGGAGCTCAGGGAGCGCGAGAGGAAGCTCTCGCAGGAGCTAGACAGCTACGACGGGGTGAAGAGGGAGCTAGAGGCGAGGGAGGCGCAGCTGAGGGCCCGGGAGGCGGAGCTCGGCGCTAGGGAGGCGGCGCTCGGAAAGAGGGAGGAGGAGCTGAGGTCTCGAGAGGCGAGGCTCGGGGCGGAGGAAGAGAGGCTGGGCAGGCTCGCGAAGGAGCTGGAGGAGCAGGAGGCGGCTCTCGGGGGGATGCAGGAGGCGGTCAAGCGAGGCGGGAGGGAGCTCTCGCAGAGGGAGGCGGCGCTCGCGAGGCGCGAGGAGGAGCTCGCGCGGGCGCGCAGTGAGCTCGATGCGGCGCGGGAGGCATCGGAAAGGCTTTCGGCGGAGCTCGGGGGGAGGGAGCAGGAGCTCAAGAGGCGAGAGGAGGAGCTGGCGGTGAGGGCCGAGGAGCTGGCGGAGCGAGCCCGCAGGCTCGCCGCGAAGGAGGAAGGGGCGGCGAGGGCGCTTGCGGAGGCGAAAAAGCGAGAGGAGGGCGCGGAGGCCGCGCTGAAGGAGGCGGCGAGGCTCTCCGAGGAGTCCCGGGCCGCGTCCGCAGATGCTGAGAAGAAGATGAGGAAAGCGAGGGCCGAGCTCGAGAGGGTATCGAAGCTGGAGGCCTCGCTCGCCGCGCGCGAGCGCGAGGTTGCGAGGAGGGAGAGGGAGCTGAGGGTGGCGGAGGACGCGCTTGAGGAGGAGAGGGCGGAGCTCGCGGAGAGGAGGAGGAAGCTGGAGGAAGCGGAGGAGGCGCTCAATGCGGCGCGCGGGGAGCTCGAGGCGCGCCGGAAGGAGCTCGAGGCCAGAGCCCGCGCGGTCGAGCGTGAGGCGAGGGAGCTGGAGAGCGGGCGCGCGCTCGCGGAGAAGGCGGAGAGGGAGCTGGAGAGGCGGCAGGGGGAGTATGAGAGGGCGGCGAGGGAGCTGGAGCTCGAGAGGGCGAGAATGGCGAAGGAGGCGAGGGCGCTCGAGAGGAGGAGGGCGGAGCTCGAGGGCGTTGAGGCGGAGGCTCGGCGGGGGCTCTCGGCCCTGAAGGCGCAGAGGGCCGAGCTGTCCGCGAGGGAGAGGAAGCTCTCGGAGGAGGAGGAGAGGGTGGGGGCGGAGCGTGCGGCCCTGAAGGCCGAGAGAGCCAAGCTCGCGAGGAGGGCTGAGGCCCTGCTGGCTCGCGAGAGGGAGCTCGCGGCCCGGGAGGCGGAGCTTCAGGCGGGCCTTGCCTCTCTCGTTGAGAAGGAGGAGGCGGTGGCCAGGAAGCTGAAGGAGCTGGAGAGAATCAAGGACGGTCTGGCGGGCCTGTGAGCGCCCGCGAGGCGGGGCCGGTATGGCGGAGCAGAAGAAGGTCAGGAAGGCGAGGAGGCCTGCGACGCCAGCGGAGGCAGTGGCGGGGGAGTCCGGAGGGGCTGGAGCGCAGGCCCCGCGCGCGGGAGCGGAGCCCGCCGGCGCCCCGCCCAGCGTCGACGAGCTCGAGGAGCTCAAGAGGGAGTTCTCGGAGAAGCTTTTCGAGCTCGAGCTCGAGAGGTCCCGGCTCGAGGACATCGGAAAGGAGCTCGCGGAGGGCAGGGAGGAGCTCGAGAGGCAGAGGGCCGAGCTTGAGAGGCAGAGGGGCGAGCTCGAGAGGATGAGGACGGAGCTCTCGGCCGGGCTCGAGGGGCGCGAGAGGGAGCTCGCGGCGAGGGCCGAGGCTCTCGACCAGAGGGAGAGGGAGCTGGAGAAGAAGGCGGGTCTGGTCAGCGCGGGGCAGGAGGCGCTCGCGGCGCTCCAGGAGGAGCTGAAGGAGAAGGAGAGGAAGCTCAAGGAGGCGGAGGAGGAGACCCGCAGGCTCCAGAAGGACGTCGAAGACGCCCGCGCGGACCTGCACAGGCGCGAGGAGGACATCAGGAAGGCGAGGGAGGAGCTCCACAGGGAGCGCGCCGCGGTCGAGCAGGCGCGGGCGGAGCTCTCGAGGCTCACAGAGGAGCTGAAGAAGAGGGAGGAGGAGCTCAGGGAGGACGAGGCGGAGGTGGGGAAGAGGAGGGAGGAGCTCGCTCAGGCGAGAAAGGACGCGGAGGAGGCGGGCGCGAGGCTCAGGGGCTGGGAGGAGAGGCTGAGGAGGAAGGAGGAGGAGCTGAGGGCGCTCGAGGCGCACCTGCTCTCGATTGAGGAGGACCTGAGGCTCTGCCCCTACTGCGGCTCCGTGGACGAATTCGAGCACCTGACGAGCCGCGCCGAGGAGCTCAGGAAGAGGGGGGAGGACGTCGATGAGGTCACCGCGGCCCTACGCGCGGCCCGCCGGGCCCTGCGCTCCGGGGACTACGCCGCCTCCGAGGAGGCGGCCCGGAGGGCCGGGGAGCTCCTGAGAGCCAAGGAGGAGGAGAGGCGGAGGAGGGATGCGATGGCGAAGATCGTCGCGGCGGAGAGCCTCGTCAAGATGCTCAGGGAGGCGCGGGCGGACGTCTCCGCGGCCGAGGGCCTCCTCTCGCGGGCCCGCCAGGAATATGAGAGGAATCAGCTCGAGCAGGCCTCAGAGCTCGCGGAGAGGGCGCGGCTCTCAGCGCAGGAGCTCGAGCGCGAGCGCTTCCAAGCGCTGGACGAGCTCGCGGCCGCGAACTCGGTCATCACGGCGCTGAAGAAGACGGGGGCGAACGTGCTCGCGGCCGAGCAGAAGCGCGCCGAGGCCGAGAGCGCCATGTCCTCGGGAGACTTCAAGAGGGCCCGGCTGCTGGCCTCGGAGACGATGGTGATGGTGAGCGAGGCGGTCCAGTCGCAGGACTCGTCGAGCGCGATGACCCAGATCAAGCTCGCCGAGGAGACCGTGGAGGAGCTCAGGGGGCTCGGGCTGGACGTCGCGGAGTGGGAGAGGACCCTGAACCGGAGCCGGGACTTCCTCAGGAAGCTGGACTTCAAGAGCGCGGAGGAGACCGCGCGCTGGGCCCGCTCGAAGGCTCGCGAGAGCCTGAGAGCGTACAAGCAGGCCGTGTCGGCGCTCGACCACTGCACCTCTGTCCTCTCGACCTACGCGGACGCGGGAATTCTGCTGAAGCGCGCCGATGAAATCGCGCAGGAGGCCCGCTCGAGGCTCAAGCTCGGCGACGCCGAGGCCGCGCTCAACCTCTCGCGCAAGGCCGAGAGGATGGCCCGTGAGATCGCGGAGAGGCACAGGGGCGCCGTCCTCGCGATAAAGAAGGCGGCCCAGATGATAGGCGCGGAGAGGAGGAAGGGCCGGGACGTCTCGAGGGCCGAGAAGCTCCACGACCTCGCGCTGCACCAGATGGAGCTCGGGGAGTACGCCAATGCAATGAAGCTCGCGGGCCGGGCGGTCGAGAGCCTGACCAAGGGCGGCGCGGGAGTGATGGAGCTCTGCCCGACCTGCGGCGAGGCGATTCCGGAGGGGATAAAGCAGTGCCCCTCGTGCGCCGGGAGGAGCGCGGAGAGGGCCACCGTGCAGAAGGGCGCGGGGAGGACGGGGCTAGCGACCAAGGCCCAGCCCGGAAAGGGCGGGAGGAAGTACGCCTGCCCCTACTGCGGAGAGCTCTTCGAGATATCCTCGCCCGCGAGACCGATAACGATCGTGTGCCCGTGGTGCGGGTATGACGTGAGCGTGGTGGAATAGGCGGCGGATGGGTTGCAGATGGGAGCGCGGGTGGTGGGTCACGGGAGGCCCGGGAGCTTGCCCGCACTCACCTCCACCGCCGTCGCGGCCCTGCTGACTCTCATCCCCCCGGTCGCGGCATCGGACTCCGGAGTATGTGGATGGTGTGAATTCAGTTGCCCGGTCCCCCGACGGCGGGCGAATCGCCACCGCGCTCGGGACGGGCCTGATTGTCTGGAACTCCAGCACGGGCGCGGCGCGCCGGCTGGCGGGCCCCCACCCGGACGCGGGAGGCAAACTTTTACAAGACACATACGGCGACGCGGACTGATCGCCGGATGGGAGCGTGCTCGCCGCGGCGAACGACACCGGGGTCGGGCTCTGGCGCGCACCCGAGCTCGTGAAGCACTCGAGTGCCCACGCTCTCGAACAGAGGTTTGTAGAGTGGACCCCGGACGGCTCGCATATAATCACCGGCTCCGGGAGCTCGACCCTGACCCTCTGGAGCCCCGGGCCCCTGAGGGAAATAGAGAGCATAAAGGCCGGCAACGGAACCCTGATGGCCCTCTCGCTCCCCTCCCGGGGGACGCTCGGCCTCGCGCTCCTGAGCGGCGGTCGAATTCTTATTTTCAATCAGACCGACCTCGGGCCCGTCTCCAGCATCGAGCCCGCTGATGCTCCGTCGGTCGCCGCATTCGCGCCCGACGCCTCGTTTATAATGGCGTGAGGGGAGGGCGGCGAGCTTTTGCTCCTCACGGTCCCGGAGGGCGCGGAGGCCGGCCGGTGGCGATTCCACGGGGCAAGGGTGACCGCGCTTGATGTCTCAAAGGCCTCACGGCTCGCGGCCGCGGGCTACTCGGACGGAACGCTGGTCGTGTTCGATTACGAGACCGGAGCCGCGCGCTTCACCGTCCCGGCCGACAGGTACGGCGTCACCACGCTCGCATTCTCGCCGGATGGGAGGCGCCCGGCCTCCGCCGGTCGCGAGGACCTAGTCCGCGTCTGGGACTCGGAGACCGGACGGCCGCTGCTGGCGATGCCCGACAGGAGCTATCCGCCCTCTCGCGCTCTGCTCTTTCTCGCCCCCGGGGCCGTGGCGCTCGCCATCTCCGCGGCTGGAGGGCTCAGAAGGCGCAGGGAGCTCGCCCCCCGGAGGGGGGGAGAGGTATACAGGCAGAAGAGGCTGGAGGCGCACCAGCTGGCGGCCCTGCTCATCCTTCTGCTCGGCTTTTCTGCGCTTGTTATGGACGTCACCGTGTATGGGGAGCTGCCGGAGGAGGAGCTACTTCGACTTCTCCGAGATAGAATCGATCGGGCCGAGATATATCTACAACCCGAATAATAAAGCCGTGAGCGAAATCGGCGTGAGCGTGAGGATAAGGGACGGGAGGAGACACAAAATAGAGATGAGAACCTCCGCCGACCCCCGCGCGCCCAGGTGGAGCCTCTGGAGGATTCTGGAGGGGGCCGCGGGGAGCTCCTGAGCCCGAATTCACTCATCCGAGCCACCCGTATCGCCCGGGGAGCTCCCGGAGCTGGAGAGGAGGGCCTCCAGGCATGTGGGCCTATATCAGGCTGCAGGAATCGCGCCCCTGATATTACTGCCAGTAGTCACCTTCCTCGTATCAATAATCTGGCCGAAGCTCGACGGAGAGCTCTGTCTGGCAGTGCTCTTCATGGGAGGCATCGGCGGAATAATTATGGTTGCGGTGGTGTTTGCGGGCGCAGGAATTGGGCCGGTTCTGCTGAGCACTTTCGCCGTTAAAGATATTTACATAGCGAGGGGCACGCTCATGAAGCTCGCGGGGATGGGCCGGGTTGCTCCAATGGCCCTCCCGGACGCAAAGCCGGGCCGCGGCGACAGCGGGCCATCGATTGACGACTTCAGGCGCTTCACGGCGGCCGAGTGGGAGAGGTTCGGGAGGGAGGTCAACGGACCCGGCTGGCTCCTCCGTGGACTGGTATTTTCCTGCATTCTCGTGATGGGCTCGATTCTGTTGCTGGTCGTGAGTGAGGGGCTTCTTGACTTCTGGATTCTGATTCTCCAGAGCCTCGTGTTGGCATCGGTGCTGGCACTTCTCGCGAGCTTCACGATGCGGATTAAGAAGGGGGAGGCGATGCGCCAGAGGTTGAGGGAGCTCGTCAGGCACGAGCTCAGGACCGGCGAGAGAATTCTGCCCGCGGGGTTCGAGATTCGGAACTCCGCATTCATGAGCCCGTTCATAATCCGCGAGAGGCCGGAGCTCGGGCCCGGAGAGCTCGAGGAGCTCTCGAGGTTCGCCGTGGAGCTCTCGGACGCGAGAATCGCGGGAATAATGGTGCTGTTGGTTGGCTCCATCGTCGGGACGGCTGTCCTCGCGGCCGCGCGGGACCTGCGGGGTCCACTGTTCCTGCTCGCGCTCATGCTCGGATTGGTTCTGCTTCTGGGCTTTCTCGTCTGGTCCTTCAGGCGCTCGGCCGCGGCTCAGCGCTTCGAGGCGCTCAGGGAGTACGAGGAGCTGACGGGGGAGAGAGCTCTTCCTCCGGAGCTCGGGGAGATTCCAATCAGGAAAGAGGAGAAGTGGTGAGGGGTGTGGCGCGTTGCGCGGGCGGGGGCCGATCCGATGGCGCCGGCGACAATTTTAGAATTCCGCGGGGCGATTAAGGGGCCGTGGGCCGCAGACGCGTGGTGCGGGAGTCCGCCCCTCTCGAGGAACCCATCGTCATAGTTGCCTCGTTTTTCTTCACTTCGATTCTCTTTATTTTCGCGCCCAAGGTGGACCTTCCGTGCAGGGTCAGGGCCCTCGTCGCCATGCTCGTTTCAGGGTTCATGCCGATAGCGCTGGTCAGCCACCAGTGGCCCCACCGGCGGCGGAGGGCGGCAGAGTCGTGCATCGATTGCAAAGACGACAGACACGTGGACATGAGCAACAGGGTCTGCGTCCAGCGCATTGTGGAAAGGAAATGCAAGTGGAGGGAGAGGTGAGGGGCGGGGGAGGGGGCCCGGGAGGAGGGGGAAGGGGGCCCCGGGGCGGTGAAATGTGGTGGGGGAGTCGGGGGCGGTGCCGTGGTTGCACTCTCCATCCCGGTCGCCAACTCTCCGATAGCCAGAATTATTTCTCCAGTCCCGAACTCATTCACTCCCGAACCCATTTGACGGCCGTGCGATTGCGAGCGTGGCTCGTCTCCGGGTCGACCGGGCACGGATATCGCCCCTTGCCTTTCTTCACAGGCCCGGTCCGGTGGATAACCAGCGAAAATCGTGAGAGCGGAGTCTTGCTGCCGGAGAACAGGACACCCCGCTCCGAACTCAATATCTCCCCTTCCGGGTCCGCAGGATGTGCCTCAGCTCCTTTGCGTCCTGGAGGTCCACGGGGCGGCCGGACTGCTCTTTTAAGTGAATCAGGTCGATGAGGGAGGGAACGGATATCTTGACCCCCTCATACTCGACCTCAACCCTGTACTTCCAGAGAAAATCAAAAGTGTCTAGGGGGACAATCATTATGTCGATAGAGTCCTTGTTTCTGAATCTGGTGCACTCGCGCTCAAGAATCATTTTTGGGGTGAGCTTTCTAGTGTCCGCAATCCTCCTGCCGGTCTCTGGGTCGACCGCGCTGGAGTATCCCGTCTCTACAAGCATCTCGATGAGCCGCTCAATGTCCGCAGGAGAGGGCGCCAGGGCTATGTCGATGTCGAAAGTGGCTCGCCCGACGCCGTAGACCACGGCCGCGAAGCCACCGACGACCACGTGCCTGATGCCCTCGCTCCTGAGGACCTTCAGGAGCCTCAGCGGACGCTCCTCCTTCCTTTCCGCTTTCTCCATTCCTCGAGCCCCCTCCCCCGGATGTTCCAGTACATGAAGAGCCTCCTCAGGTTCTCCGGGTCCGCCAGCCTGCGGCTAAGCCTCTGCATCTCCTTCCTGTTCATCGGGGCCCCACGCGCACCAACGCGTTGCATCGCTCCGGGGGCGTAAATAGGTTGCGGGGGCTGAAATCAGGTCGGGCCGTGGAGGGGGGGTCCGGCCCGCTCGCGGCGAATCATGATTTCGCCCGTGTCCTTGTGTAGTCCTGAATTAAGTTCCTCTCGTTGATTTGAGTTCATGTCCCGGACCCCCTCTCTACCGTGAATCCCTCTTCCAATAGATAGGCAGGGGCATATCTGGCAACCATCTTGATGTTCTCCCTGATGAGCCATCTGAGCTTTCTCCTGGTGAGCTTCCGCATGTATTGATATGGTGTTAGGGCTCTTATATTCGCCGAGAGGAAGTTATTTCGGGATTCGACGCGGGATATGAGGCATCTTCTAATGGACATCTGGGACAGCCACTGCCATCTTTTGGCTCACTGGGACGGAGATACGGGAAAATTAAAAAAAGTAAATGGAATAATAAAAAACTTCATAAGGGAAATACAAAGCCCCGATTCCCAAAATACTGTGTAATAAGACTCTCCTTAACTCTATTTCTAGGCCCAAGCGGTTCTCTCCGACGTCCTGCTGGCGCGCGCCGACGTCCTGCCGGCCCCCATCACCTCTGACGGAAAAAACACGTCCGGCGCACTCCGACGTCCTGCAGGCGCGCGGCAAGGTCCGGCCGCGGGCTTTTACAGACCGCAGCCATGCTGTGCGTATCCCGGACTCGCCGGGTTCTCCTCACGCCCGCCCCCACGCGGGCCCCTGACCCGCCTCCCCTCACCGCCAGAGCTTGATGAGAGAGTACCTGACCCGCAGCGAGTCGAGAATCGCGATGAGTCTCCGGGCCTTTTCAGGCGAGAGGAGGAGGGCCCCGGGCGCGATGTACTCCTGCCGGTTCCCGCGGTCGACCGATATCCCTTTTTTCGACTCGAAGATGAAGCGCCTAATGCGCTGCCTGCCCGCGCCCCCGAGCCCCTTGAGAGAGTAGGACACGAGTGCCACGGGCTGTGCGGTGGCGGGGCCCCGGAGCGCCGTCTCCGGCCTGCAGAACAGGACCGCCCCGTCGCGCACGGCCTCCCATAGAAAATGCGGGTCCTCCTTTCCAGAATAGACCATCAGCGAGAAGCTCAGTCTCAGGTTGTGCTTTTTCTCGATTCCCCTCAGCACACGCGTCAGCGCCCTCTCCAGCTCTCCGCCCACGCCCCTCCGCGCCGGCACGGCGAGGAGATCAATATCGCTCTTGGGCGAGGCCTCCCCCCTGACGACCGAACCGTATATGATGAGCGAGCCCAACGCCTCGATGCCGGAGGCTTTTTCTCGTAGCTCGACGAGCGCCCCCGGCGGGACAAAACGGGTATCGAGCAGTGGAATTCCGAGGACCTCGCTCAGGCGCGCGAGCTTCCAGCTCCCGTCCATTCCTTGATCACCTCGAGAAGCTCCAGAGCCCTTGAGATCCGTCCGCCGTCCTAGGCGCCGCCATAAACCGTGGCGATCCGGATCTTCTCCAGAACGTCGAACGCATCCAGAGCCCTCTCCTCGCTCATCTCCCGTAGGAAGCGCTTCTGGGCGGCGTGAGAATCGATATCCTTTCCATACTTCCGGTTGATGCCGTAGGCGATGTAGTGGACCGATGCGTCGTAAACACCCTCGATTACCGAGGGTGCGTTGCGGTCCGACCTCCACAAGCGCGCCCGCTCCTCGAAAGCCCGCGCCTTGTCCAGATGCCCCTCCGCTCTTATGCCACTTCGTGTAGCTATATCTACATGAATTTTTTATATTTTATATATGAAATGTATATTCAGATACGATTGGACTTCGTATCCATCATAGCGGACCCGTGCTTACGTGGAAGAACCCGCGCCGGCGAGGGCTGAGCCCCGGCCTTCCTCACCCGGGCCCCGCCGACCTCCCCCTCGCCTCCGGCGTCGGCGATAGCTCCCTGAGCTTCTTCGAGCCCCGGCCGTATTTCGCCTCCCAGCGCCTCTTTATCGCGGTCGCCCTCTTCTCCAGCTCCCTCAGGCCCCTCCTCACCGCGCTCGTCGTCGCCTTTAGCTCGGCCTTCAGGCTCTCCTGCTTCCGGTTCAGCTCCTCGAAGGCCGCGACGTCCCTCTCGAATTCGTTCAGCACCGTGCGCAGCTCCGGGAAGTCCGCGATGTTGCTCCGGGTCGCGGCGATGTAGTGCCTCCACCTCGCTATCGACTGAAGCGTGCCCTTGCTCTTCGCAGGCATAAAGCCACCGATTCGAAATCGGCCTGTGGTTATTTAAGGGTTGGGCGGGGGAGGCGGCCGGCTCTCCAAGCCCGCGCGCCCCAAGCGCCGGATCGCGAGGAGAGCCGCGGGCAGCGCCACCGCCAGCGCGAGCAGGGCCGCGCAGAGGGCGCCGGGGAAGCCCGATACTGTCGTCACGGGCGGCCGCGGGCCTAGCAGCCGTACCTCGACCGTCTCCTCCGGGGACCAGCCGATTCCGTCGCCCGCGCGCGCCGAGATTCTGTGCGGGCCCGGGACGGTGCCAGAGGCGTTCCAGAAGAATCTCCACTCGCAGGAGGGTGCGCCGGCCGATGGCTGGAGGCTCGCCGGGACCCATGGTCCGTTGTCGACCTTGACCTCGACCGAGAGGACCGCGACATCGTCCCGGGCCCAGCCCGCGATATCGACTGGGCCGCTGACGGCGGCGCCCTGCGCGGGCCTGAGAATTCCCACGAGGGGCCGCGAGGCGTCCAGACCGCGCGGCCAGCCGGGCTCGCGCGGGAACTCCCATACCGCCAGCCCCCACCGCCAGTACGGCGGCTCCTCGGTGCACATCAGGAGCAGGGCCTCCATCCTGGAGTCGCCGTCGAGCTCCTCCACCGCCAGTATCTCGATGCCGCCCTCGATGACTCCGGAGCTCCACAGCTCCCTCCAGTCGCCGTCGTAGACGCTGACGTTCGAGCGGCTCTGGCTCACGATCGCGCCGTCGACGATTTTGGTCCCCCATGTCTCGCCGACGAAAATGAGTTCCCTCTCCGGTCCGCCGCTCAGGTCTTCAGCCCGGAGACCGCCATACAAAAGATGGCCGTCGTATGCCGGGCTGGTCCAGCTCAGCTCGAAGCTCCTTGTGTCGAACACGTACGCCCTCTTCCCCGGCCCGCCCGCGCCGTCGGCCTCGACCACTAGCTCCCTCCTCGAGTCGCCCACGAGGTCCATCGCTCTTGCATGGACGGCGCCAGGGTAGAGCCCGCTCCGCCAGAGCTCGTGAAAATCCGCGGTCGAGTAGAGGAGGACCGAGCCGTTGCTGTCCCTCCTGGCCTCCTTCTCCCAGTCCTCGAGAATCAGGACAGGCGCCTCGCCCTCATCGAGACGCGCCGTGTAGGGGATGTGACCGAAGACGCCGACCTCCGGCGATGTCCATAGAACTTCGAACGTTCTCCCGTCGAGGACCTGAAGCTTCCGAAGCGGGAAGCCCCCCTCGCCGGCCGTGGTGTTCAGAAAAAGGAGCTCGGCATCGCCGTCGCAGTCTAAGTCCTCCGCGAGGAACTCGCTGAGGCCCGCCCCTCCGGGGACTGGGCCCGCGGACCAAAGGAGCTCCCGGGCGCTCAGGTCAAGGACCCAGAATGTCAGCTCCCCCTCTCCGGAGCCACTGCCGCCTCTCATGCTGACGACGAGCTCCATGCCGCCGTCGCCGTTAACGTCACCGATAGAAGCGTCCACGCAGGCGCCGGCCAGCGTTCGATTCCACTCGACATCGCCCGTGGCCGCTGATAAGAGAAGGAGGCCGAAATCGGTCCCTCCGGCGTCCCAGAGAATCAGGAGCTCCGCGTCTCCATCGCCGTCGAGGTCTCCGGCGGCCCCGTGAGGCAGTGCGTACCGGAGCCCCCCGCCCCCCTCGAGCCTCCAGAGGGCCTCTCTCGAGCGGCCGTCCCAGAGCTGGAGCCCCGCGACGCCGTACCCCTCCAAAGGGTCTCTCTCCAGAGCGAGAAGAATCTCGAGCGCGGGGTCGCCGTCGAGCTCGAGGCACCAAAGGCGGGCCGCCGTCGCGCCCTGAAGAGACACGGGCGAGCTCTCCCACTCGATTTCGTGGTCCGGGCCGCCGTACGCGCGCACCAGCGCCTCGGCGCCGCCGGGCGAGTCGAAGACGCGGAGGAAGACCAGCTCGGATCCTCCGTCGGCGTCGATGTCCGCGACGTCGAGCTCTTTTGCGTCCGCGTCGGGGAACCTCCAGAGCTCCGAGAAGCCGCTCCCGGAGAAAATCGTGCAGTTGAGGCCGGCCCCGAGCCTCTCCTCGACCACTATCTCGACCCGGCCGCTCCCCGCGGCCTCGCGGATGAGCGGCTGGAACTCCCCGCTCCCGTTCAGGCTGAGCACCTCGTTGTAAGAGGGCGTGTCCAGGACCCTCAGGAACCCGCGGCCGAAGCATAGAATCTCGGGGAGGCCGTCGGCGTCGGTGTCGTTGAGGAGCACGTTGGGCCTCCCGGGTAGGAGGAAGCTCCGCTCGAGCGAGGGCGCGGGCTGGCCGGCCGGCACCGCCATAATCACCGGGGGCGCCAGTGTGAAGAGGAGAAACATCGCGAGCAGAACCGCCCTGCCATTCATACCATCATGAAAACTGACCCCAGCCCTGATATATCTTTCGAGAGCCTCGCGGCAAAGAAGGAAGCCGCCGCGCCCTTCCACTCCACCCGTCTTCGGGGACCTGAGCCGAATCGCCCCCGGCCCCTCCCCTCTCGACGGCGGTGCATTTCCGGCCGGCGGGACCGCCCGGGGCCTCCCTACATTCTGCCAGTTGGGCCGAAGGGGCGGCGCGCTCGTCGGCGGCGCGCCCCATCGGCGCGCCTCAACCCAACGCTCCTCACGGTGAAGGCGGTGCGGCTCCCTCCTTCTCCACAGAGCCCTTCTTCTTCCTCCGCATCATCACGACCGCCGCCAGCGCCGCCGCCACGAGCGCCACCGCCGCGACGGCGCCCACCACAGCCCCGGTCTGCAGGCCCTCCGCCGGCCTGCTGTAGCTCACGCTCCTTGTCAGCTCCGCCTCGTTCCCCGCGGGGTCCGTTGAGCTCACGACGAATGTGTTCTTGCCCTCCTGCAGTTTGAACTCCCTCTCAAAGCTCCCGTCGGCTCGGACATCCACCCTCTCGCCGTTGATTTTCACGACGGCGCCGGGCTCGGCCCTGCCCCGGATCACTACCCTGTCACCTTTCGGCGAGAGCTCCTCGAGCTCCAGCAGGCTCCTCGTGTCGACCTCGACCTCCAGAGAGGCCGCGGGCTCTCGGTTCCCGAGATTGTCCACGCTGTAGTACTCGACCCTGTGCCTCCCGTCGTTTGTGTGGTCCTCGGGCGCCGGTATCCTGACGACGGTCCCGCAGACCCAGCCCTCCTCCGGCCCTCCGGAGGGGTCGATTCTGTAGTAGGTGGCCGCTACTCCGCTCAGCGCGTCCTGGGCCGTCAGCTCGATTGTGATGTCGGTCCTCTGCGGCCCTGAGGGCGCAACGGCGGTTGTCTTTGGCGGCTCATTGTCCACGACGAGCCTCTGCCTCTTCTCCTTCTCTTCATTGAGCAGATAATCCACGCTCCTGTAGCGCAGGGTGTGCGCGCCCGACTTGGTCATCTTTATCGGGTCCGTGAATGGGTCCATGCCCCCCTCCTGCAGGGAATATTCCGTCCGCTCCACGCCGACGCCGCCGTCCTTCGCAACGAGCGATATCTCCGTTCTCGAGGTGATGTAGACCGCATCTTCACCCATATAGTTTGGACCGTTGAATTCGAGCGATGTGATGGGCGCATCGCCGTCCACGAAGAACCAGACCGCGGCGGGCTCCTCGCGGTTCCCCGCGAGGTCCACGCTCCAGTAGGTGAGGTTGTGGTGGCCCCCGGCGCCCTCCGTGATGCTCCCAGTGTACTCCTCCTGCGTTCTCTCGTCTATTCTGTAGAAGGTCCTCTCCACGCCAGAGTAGCCGTCGCAGGCGGTGATGTTTATCAGCGTGTCAGGCCTGATGTAGACCGGCATCTGGCCGTACTTCGGATTCCCGAACCTGACCGAGCTCTTCGGAGCCGTCATGTCGACCCTCACCCTCACGATGTCCCTCTCCTCCGGCGGCTCCTGCACATTCCCGGCCCTGTCGGTTGCGATGCTGTAGAAGGCGTAGGCGTGGCCGTCCTCGCCCGTGAAGTCGGCCGATGTGTTTTTCGCCCCCCTCAGCCATATCTCAAAGCTTCCGCCGTCGACAGCGGAGTAGATATCGTAGCTCTTGATTCCGGAGACCGCGTCCTCCCCCGACCAGCTCACCCTGATGGTGGCGCAGCACTGGAAGGGCTCCAGCGGGGCGACGCGCGAGGTCGGTGGAGTGGCGTCGACCGTGGTGCTGGCCTCGGGCTCCGATTTCGTGGCCTCGCGGTTCCCGCTCCGGTCCACGGCGATGGAATAGAAGGAGTAGCTGTGGCCGTCCTCGCCCTCGTAAACTCCTGAGGTCGCGTTAGTCCCGTCAAGCCAGACTCCGAAGGGCCCGCCGTCCTCTGATACGAATATGTAATACCTGTCGATTCCGGAGGAGTCGTCGGTGCCGCTCCAAGAGACCGTGAAGCTCACCGAATTCGAGAACTCACGGAGCTTGTTCACTCTGGAGAGTGGGGGCGTTGTGTCCGAGAGGAGCTTCCAAGTCTCGGACCACGGGCCGCTCCCCCAGCCGTCGCTCGCGCGCACCCTCCAGTAGAACGGCCCGCCCAGGAGCTCCTTCGCTACCTCGTGCTCTGTGGATGGTATCCCGCTTATGTCAACCTCGAGCGTGCCGAATTCGGGCGACCTCGAGACCTGCAGCTGGTAAGTGACTGGCTCGCCCTCGGGGTCCGCCACGGCCTCCCATCTGAAAACGGGCCTCACGGGCCCTGCTGTGTTGTCCCCGGGCTCCAGAAGACCCGGCGCCGGGGGCCGGAGGTTGGTGTACTTCCTTCCCGCCTGAATCGTCCCGGAGCCGGACCGGTCCTCCGCACAGAATATCTTGACCGTTCCACCGTTCGTCGTGCTGAGGGTGTTTTTTATCCTGCCGCGGGCGTCGATGGAGCCCGTGACGGTGACCTTCTGGCCCCAGAGCAGGACGCCGCCGCCCGCGCCCCCCCCGCCCCTGCCGCCGGTGCCGCTGATGTCCGCGCCGCCCATGCCCCCCCCGCCGCCGGTCGTGCTCACCGAGCCGGCGACAAGGATGTCCCCGTCGGAGACGAGCGCGACGGCTCCTCCCCCCGCACCCCCGCCGCCCCCTCCGCCCCACCCGGACTTGAGCGACGCGCCGCCCAGGTTCGAGCTGCCCCCGCCGCCTCCGCTGCCCATGACGATGCTGGTGTCGTTGGTCTTGTCCCCGTTGACTCCCGCGACCATGTAGCCCCCGTCGTTCCCGTCGGCTGGAGTCTGGCCCTGCGACTGGCCGCCCTTGCCCCCGGCCGGCCCCGCCCCGTTCCCTCCTGTAGAGTATCCGTTCCCCGGACTGCCCCCGCATCCTCCGCCGCCCCCTCCGCCGCCGTCCCCGCCCGCGACTGTCCCGCTGGGGTCGAAGAAGCCCGCCCCTCCACCTCCGCCGCCGCCGAAGCCGCTCCCGCCCGCGCCGCCCTGATAGCCCCCCGTGACCGAGTTTCCGCCCCTCCCGCCGCCGGCCTCGGTCCCGGGCTCCCCGGCCGTCCCCTGCGTGCCTCCGGCACCTCCGGCGCCCCCGTTGCTCCCGCCGCCTCCCCCGCCGTCCTTCCTGCTCATGTCGCCCGCCCCGCCCTTCCCGCCGCTCCCGCCGCTGCCGCCCGCGCCCGCCCTCTCCGAGGCGCCGCCGCCCCCGCCGTATCCCCTTCCGTCGGCCACTATCGCCCCCGTGGAGCCGACGATTATCCACCTCGCCTTGAGCCAGACCATACCCGTGCTCGTGTTGGAGCCGTCGTAGGGCTTCACCTTCAGCGTCCCGTTTATCTGGACGGAATTGGAGTAGGTGTGGCAGCCGCAGAGCTCGTATACCTCCCCAGCGGGAATGATGAGGTTTTCGGAATTGTCGATGACGGCCCTAGGGCCAGCGCCCCAAGAGCCACCGCCGCTAGCGCCCGTCGGGGCGGGCAGGAGCATTAGAAAAATCAGTCCGATCGCGAGGAACCTCTTTAGAGCGGTTTCGAGCTTTTCGAACATACGCTCCACGGATTAAAATTAAAGGTATTAAATGATTTTGGTGCATTTAATTCACATGAATTCACATGTTCACATGATTTAATATGGGGAAATCTGCTCCGCCAGTAAACGCCAGAACAATCAGTCGGCCCTCAGAGCCCACTCGCTCCAAAATTGAGCGCATCAACCTGAGCGAATCAACCCCACTGCGTTACCAAGGCCCGGGCTGGGATACGAAGAGCGTTGCGAATAGGCCGGAAAGAGACCCCGCACTACGATGTCGTCCACCACCACGAGCGCAAAGGCAGCCGGCCGTTTAGCGCCCGGCTCATGGACTGTCCAATCCCCGGCTCGCAGTGAGAGCCCCGGAGGGTTCCGGCGGCCGTGTGCACCTAAGAGACTCGCTTTGACGGTACTAAGCCATCGTCTCGGGGCTTGCGATTCTCTTGGCAGCCCTTCCGTTACTGGCTTGAGGCGCAGTTGCCGGGGCTCGCGAAGTCTTGCTCAGTGAAGTTTTCAAAGAGGCGTTTGTCGCGAAGGCATAGAGCGGTTGGACAAGGAAGAGTGTCCCTAAAAATCGTAATGACCAGAAAGGACGAGAAAAAGAGCCTGAGCAAACGCTGCCTTTGGATATCGGAGGACGGGAGCGACATCAGCTCGCCGGCACTCAAGCGGGGGCTCGGGGGCGATACGTGCAAACGAGAGTTGGAGAAGTCGAAGGCAACGGTGCTGGCGGTGGTTTTTAACAACTCGCGATGCCGGGTCAGAAGAGCCTCCTCACCTTCACCCCCAGCGCCTCGAGCTTCTCGAAGCCCTTGCGGGTGAGGAAATAGAGGGTCTGGTTTTCGCGCTTCTGCTTGATGAGCCACCCCTGCTTGACAAGAACCTCGACGAGGAGGCCGCACAGGGTAAGGGAGTTGATGGGCCTCGGTATATAGTCGTCATCGTGCGCAGGGCGCGTGGCGTCGAAATCCCCCTCCTCTGCCCATTCCTCCGCCATCTCCAAATCCCGTCTCGGGGATTGGCTTCGCCAAATATAACTTTATCTCCGGCGCGCGCTGGAGTAGGATACTTATTAATATCCCGCCGGGGAATTAAGAAGAGGGGTTACGATGGACAGGCGCAAGCGATTTTTGGTTCTCCTCCTCATCTTAGCCATCGGCCTCCCTCCAACTCCCATCGGAGGCGCGGGAGGAGCAGATGAGAGCTCTGAGGCCACGAGTCGCTCCGGAGGGCTCCAGCTCCTCGCGGAGCTCGAAAGCGAGCTCCGCATTCCTCCGGGTTCACACTACGCCGCCTCCTATGACCCCGCCTCCGGCTCCTTCACCGAGCTCACGCCCAGCCCCCCTCTCACCGATAAGGCCCTCAGAGCCCTCGCTCTCGCTCCCGATTGGCTCAGGTCTCCACTAGAGCGCCAGTTCAGGGAGCTCGGGAGCTCGATGGACTCATATGCAGACGTGATTCTCGGTCTGCAGGACCTGAGGCTCTTGGACGAGGTCGCTTTCTCGATCGCATTCACATCGCCGGAAATTCTGAAACACCCGCAATTCAATCCAGCCCTGCTCGTCGAGAACGCCGCCTCGGTCTATGCCGCGGACCCGGTTCTCCCTTATGTGGAGCTGACGGAGAAGGGGGGCCGCACCACCGTGACCTATGTGAACGCTACGGGCTCGCCGGTCGAGCTGCCCGATGAGCTCTACTACTGGTACATCGTCCACCCGAGGCTGAGCGACGAGATGCCGGCCTACATCAGCCCCTCAAGCGGCCAGTTCGCCCCTCCGCCAACGGGTAGGTTCTGGAGGGACTACCTCCTCAACCACGCCGACCCCGGCTACCCGCTCCTCAGGGACGCCCTATCCTGCTGCACGAGGCTCTGGGGAGGCCTGAAGAACACCATAGAGGGGAACGGCGCTGTCGGAGCCATTACAAAGTGGGTGCAGGACGTCATGGACTTCGGCAGCGACTCCGAGCGCCCGATTCAGCCCGTCAGGATATACGCGAAGCATTTGGGCAGGTGCGGGGAGCACGAGGACCTGACCGCGGCGGCGGCGAGGGCGGCGCTGGTTCCGTGCATCGGGGCCGAGGACCTCGCTGAGGACCACGTATGGAACGAATTCTGGGACGGAAGGTGGGTCCAGTGGGAGCCCGTGAACACCTACATAGACTTCCCAGAGAGCTACGCGGGCTGGGGGAAGAGGTTTCCATCGGTCAACGCCCCGAGGGGCGACGCCTTCGTCTGGCCCCTGACGGCCCACTACACCTCCGTCTGCAGGCTCACTGTGCAGGTCAGGGACGCGCGCGGGAGGCCCGTGGACGGCGCGACGGTGTGGCTCGGTTGCGAGGTCCAGGGCAACCCGTCCTACAGGTTCGTCGCCACATGGAATTCGACGGACTCGCTGGGCCGGGCTGGCTTCGAGGTTGGAAAAAATCTCACTCTCTACGCAAGGGTGGACAGCGAGGGGCTCCGGGGCTACCCGACCGCTCAGGCCGGGAGCACGGGAATGAACCCCTATGTTCTGTTCGCTTCGGATGTGGTCATGGTGGGGGCCGCGCCCCTACCGGAATGTCTTGTATTCAACATCAGCCTCGGCGCCTCCGCGCCAGACCCGCGTGAGGGGGTCCGTGAGACCGCCCCTCCCGGCGGGAATTACAGGCTCGAGCTCCGGCTCGAGGCTCTGGAGTCGGACGTGAGGGGCCGGAGCGCCTTCGGCCAGCACTACTACCTGACCGGCGAGCCGATGCCCCTGCTGGCCTTCATCACCGATGAATACGACGGCTTCAACAGGAGCCTGAGCTGCGGGGCCTGCTGTGTCCTCGAGGGGACTGAGCTCTGCGCGTCCGCGGAGCTGCCCTCCCCCAACTGGACTCTCGTTGTGGTCAATGGGGCCCTTTCAACATACACGAAGGTGCGAATCGCGACCAAGCTCATGGTCCGGCCCTACATAACGATTCTAAGTCCCCGGGAAGGCTCACTAGTCTCCGGAGGCTCCACCGTCCGCGTCGAGGGAGAGGCCGACGCCGCTTCCATCGCCTCTGTCGAGCTCAGCGTGGACGGCGGCGAGAGCTGGCTGCCCGCATCACGCTCAGGCGTGATGTGGTGGCTCGACTGGAACACCTCCGGCCTCCCGAGCTGCGAGCGCAAAATTCTCGCGCGGCTGAGGCACGGCGGCGGCGAGCTGGTAAGCGAGGCCCTGAGCGTCAGAATAGACGCGGACGACCCGGAGGTGACGATCGAGTGCGCGCCGGTTTTGAGGGGCGGGGAGAGCCACACCATTCAGGGCGATTATTCTGACAATACGGGGGTCAGGGAGCTTTGGATGCGCATAGAGGGCCCAGGCCTCGCCGGAGGCTGGGTCAAGCTAGATATTGCCGGGCCGAGCGGGAGCTGGAGAGTTTCGCTGGAAACTGCCGCGATGTGCCCCGGCACCTTCAGGGCGTCGGTCAGGGCCGTCGACCTCGCGGGAAGGGAGGGCGTCGCCTCTAAATTGTTCACCCTCGACTTCGAGCCGCCCGTAGTTTTCATCGAGACCTCCGGGACCTTCCCGGACGGCGCGGAAGTTCTGCTGACGGGGGAAGCAATGGACGAAGTGCTCCTCCGGTGCGTGGTGGTTGTGGCCGGAGGGACGGATTTAGAGGCAGATATCGAGGGCCAGCGCTGGAGCGCCCTCTGGAACACCTCGGGCCTCTCCTCTGGAGTTTATACAATAACAGCGACCGCGGAGGACGCCGCTGGCTGGAGCTCGAGCGCCTCCGGGTCGATAAAAATAGACGCGGACCCGCCGGAGATTCGCATCGAGCTCCCCCAGCAGGCCGAGGCCGGCTCGCAGGTGCTGATAAGGGGGACCATCCGGGACTCGTCGGGAATCAGGCTGGCGGAGCTTAGCACGGACGGAGTGAACTGGAGCGAGCTCGAGCCCGATGGAGGGGAGTGGGAGTATCTTTGGGACACTTCCGGCCTTGCCCCCGGGCGATGGGAGGTCGTGGTCCGGGGCTGGGACGATGTAAACAAGAGTGCCGAAAGTCGTGCCTGGATAGAGCTCGTCGACACCACGCCGCCCGTCGTGCGGGTCTCGGCCCCTACGAATATTGAGGCCGGAACGGTATTTCTCGTCAGGGCAGTTGTGGAGGAGAGGCACGGGCTGGCCAAGGTCGAGCTCAGCGCGGCCGGCCTCGGGCCATGGCCCATGGAGCTCAAGGGCGACAGGTACTGCGTCGAGCTGAACTCCTCCGTCCTCCCACTCGGGAGGGTCGTCCTCAAGGTCAGGGCCGTGGACCTCGCGGGCAACGAGGCTCTCGAGACGGGGACCGTAGCAGTGCTCGACACAACCCCTCCCGAGATTCAGATAATAGAGTTCTGGGTAGAGAAAGGGAGGCTGGTGGCGAGCGGTCTGGCGAGGGACAATCACAGAATAAGGAGCGTCGAGCACCGTTTGGACGGAGGCCCCTGGGGCCCGGCTGCTCTGGAGAACGGCACATGGAGCCTGACCATCGCCGCCCCCGGCCCCGGGCCTCACAGAATCGAGCTGAGGGCTAGAGACGAAGCGGGAAGGGAGGCAATCACTTTCCGCGACTTCACCATCGAGCACCCCCGGGAGGAGGTGCCGGGAGTCGGCCCGTGGCCCCTCGCGGCCTCCGCCGGCCTTTTAGTCGCCTTAATCGGCGCCGGCTTCGTCCTCCTCAGGCGCAGGAATGGCGGAGGGGTGGGCGCTGGCGGCGAAGGGGAGGGGGGAAATGGCGGGGGGGCTGGAGCTGTGATAAATAAAAGATGATGCACTATGCACCATATGCACACGCGCATATGCCCATAAACATAATGCACATTGACATATGCACAATTCTGTACACATATTTTTATATACATATATAAAAATGTGAATTGTGGAATAGGATGGCATTGAAGGTCGGGACGCCGGTGACCCACTGGGCGATAGCGCTAGCTCTCGCAGTCCTGCTCGCGTGCCCCAGTCCGAGCATCGCGTTATCGGGGGATGGGCTCAGGAAAGCGGAGGACTCGCCCAAGCTTCTCCTCGAGTGCGGTGCCTTCGACCCCCTGAGCTCCCCGCCCCCGATTCCGGACGACCTTAAGGTGGATGACAGCGATGGATATTTCATCGTCCAGCTCGCGGGTCCCGTCCTGCAGGAGTGGAGGGAGGAGCTCGAGGCCCTCGGGGTCGTAGTATTCAGGTACCTGCCGGAATACGCGTTTATCGTCAGAATGACGCCCCTCCAGAGGCTACTGGTCTCCGCGCTGGACTTCGTCAGGTGGGTCGGCCCGTTCCACCCGGGCTACAGAATCTCGCCCCGTCTGGCCGGGGAGAGCGGGGAGCTGACGATGAGCGTCCTTTTCCTCGAGAGGGCGGAAGAGCTCGAGGCGCGCATCAGGGCGATGGGGGTCGATATTATTTCGGGGGACCGGTTCGCGATTCGGGTCAGGGCCGACGTGGGGATGGCGAGGTGCCTGGCCTTCCTGCCGGGAGTCGAGTGGGTCGAGCCATTTCACGGCGCCACCCTGCTGAACAACAACGCAGCAAGAATAATCGGGGCGCGGCAGGCAAACGACGGCCCCTTCCTCAACGACGGCACGAGCCTCTGGAGCTACAACGCCGGGTCATTTGAGGGGGTGACGGGAAAGGACGTGATTGTGGCTGTGGCGGACACGGGCGTCGACGGGAACCACGTTGACTTCTCCAATAAAAAGGTCTGGTTCAAGAGCTACTTCGGCGGCGCGGATTGGACCGACAGTCAGGGCCACGGGACGCACGTCTCAGGCTCGGTTCTGGGCACGGGAGCGGGTCAGGGCGGGCGCTACGCGGGCATGGCTCCGGAGGCGATGCTCATCGGCCTGCAGGCGATATCTGGAACGATTGCAAACGAGGCCGCGAGCGCCCAGACGCTCAAGGACGCGCAGGACCACGGCGCCGACATCTGCACCAACAGCTGGGGAGACCCGACCGCCCACGGAACCTACGGTGCTATGGCCATAGCCTACGACACCGCGGTTCGTGACTGCGACCCCTCGGAGCCCGGGAACCAGAGCATGATCGTCCTCTTTGGAGCGGGCAATGAGGCTTTCACGGGCATCCGCGAGCCCGCGACGGCGAAGAATGTGATCACCGTGGGCGCGACCGGCAACAACGTCGGCCTCGACCCGGACCAGATCGCGAGCTTCAGCAGCAACGGCCCAACGAACGATGGCCGCCGGAAGCCGGACGTCATGGCACCCGGCCTTCAGGTCACCTCCTGCGCCGCCGGAACTGTCAACGGCTACAGGGCCGCGGACGGGACCAGCATGTCCACACCGATTACCGCGGGCGCGGCCGCGCTCGTCGTCCAATACTACAGGGACAAATTCAACCACACACCCAGCCCTGCGCTGATGAAGGCCCTTCTGGCCAACGGGGCCCAGCCGATGGCGCCCCAGTACCCCTACCCGGGCAATGGGCAGGGCTGGGGGAGAATCAACATCACCCGAACCCTCCTAAGCGGCCCGAGCTACGAAATCTTCTGGGAGGACGAGACGGTCCCCCTGCAGACAACCGAGGAGCAGCTCTATAACGTGAATGTCGTCTCCTCCTCCTCGCCATTCAAGGTGATGCTCGCCTGGACCGACCCCCCGGGCGCGCCCGCGGCGGAGAAAAAACTCGTCAACGACCTGGACCTAGTGGTTCTCAGCCCGACGGGAGCGACCTATTACGGCAACAACTTCACCGGCGGCCAGTCCGTGCCCGGCGGGAGCCCGGACGACAGGAACAATCTGGAGGGTTTCTATCTCAAAGCACCTTCGCCCGGAACATGGGTCGTCAAGGTCAGGGCCAAAAATGTACCCTCGGGTCCGCAGGACTACGCCATCGTGGTCTCTGGAGACATCAGCGTGAGCCCGGACTTCGTTGACCTGATGGTTGTCTCGGGCCCGGAGCTCTCCACTGACGAGCCGGTCGAGGGCGACGAGATTCTGTTCAACGCCACCATAAGGAACAACGGAACCCTGCCCGCAATCGGAGCCCACTACAGGATAATGGTCAACAACATTCTGGTCAGCAACGTCACCGTTCCGGAAATCCCCGAGAATACGAGCCTGCAGGTATCGGCGAGGTGGATCGCGACGCGCGGTAAGTACCTCGTCAGGCTCGAGCTCGACCCCCTAAACCTGATTCGGGAGAGGAACGAGACCAACAACAGCGCTAGTGTGAATATCGAGGTTCTCTACAGGAGCCTGATGGTCATCACGAGCGCGGAGAGGCGCGATGTGGACCCCGGAGCGCCCGCGGTTTTCTATCTGGATGTGAAGAACGCGGGCACCGCAAACGACAGCTACTCCCTCGAGCTCACGGGCCCCGGGCCGCCGCCCGGATGGAATGAGAGCCTCAACGCCACGGCCCTGACACTCCGCAGGAGCTCCTCCGCGTCCGTCAATCTGACGGTCCGACCCCCGGCGAACGCAACCGTTGGCGAGAACTACACCACGCAGGTGGTTGTGAGGTCGCTGGCCAACTCCAGCCTCAGCCAGACGCTCAACCTGACGACTGTGGTCAGGCAGGTGTTCGGTATGGAGTTCAACATGAGCTCGCCGGCTGAGAACTGGGTGGAGGGGGGGCAGGAATTCTGCGCGAGCTTTTCCATTAAAAACTCGGGCAACGGGAGGGACTTCTACAACCTGAGCTGGAGGCCGGTCGGGAGGAGCCCCGGCTGGCCCGTGAACCTCTCAGCAGGCGAGCTCGTCCTCGGCGCCAGAGAGGAGGCGAGCGTTTCCCTCAGGGTCGATGTCCCGCGGGAAGCTTTCGCCAACGACAGCATGGTTGTTGAGGTGACCGCGACCTCCTCGCAGGGCGAGAGACAGAGCCATAGAATCAGAATCTCGGTCCTCCAGATATTTGGAACGGAGCTCAGCATATTCGGAATCACCGACAGGGTCGAGCCCGGCAGGACACTTAACTACACCCTGACCCTCATCAACACCGGCAACGGGAATGACACCGTTTTCCTCAAGGCCTCCGGCCCGCCCGGCTGGTTCCTCACGTTGCAGCGCAGCGCCGTTCTGCTCCCGCCAAGGGGCGAGGCGACCGTCGAGCTCTCCGTGACATGCCCAGCCGGCCACCTCTCCGGCCAGTACCGGATGAATGTCACAGCCACCGGCTCGGGGGGTAACGTCGCCGTCCTTGAGCACAACATCACCGTCAATCAGAACTACAAGGTCAGTCTCAACGCCCTGCAAAAGGGGTCTGCGGTCTATGGGGGCGAGGCGGCCAACTTCACACTCCTCGTGGGCAATCTGGGCAACGGGAACGACACCATCGAGCTCTCGTGCGTGGAGCTCATCTACGACTGGTCCGTGGCTTTCGATATGCCCAACGTGACCCTCGCCCCGGGCGAGTTCGCGGAGGTCAATGTGACCGTGCTCACTTCTAACTTCACACCGGAGGGCAACTACACCGTGAAATTCAGGGCGGTCTCGACGGGGAGGTCGGTGGTTCAGAACCAGACTGCTGTGACTGTCGAGATTCTAAAGCTCCCGGAGCCCCCTCCCCCACCCCCCCCACCGCCCCCGCAACCGCCCGTCACACCCATTGAGACCGGCGGAGGGATACCGGTCTGGCTCATCATCCTAATTTTCGTCGTGGTTGCCGCGGCCGGCGCCGGCGCCGTTTACGCGCGGATAAGGAAGAGGAGAGTCTCCGGTCCAGTGTCCGGAGCCGTCGAGGAGCCGCCTGCAGAGGCCCTGCCTCTCGACACCGAGCCGGCCCCCCAGCCAGAGGCGGCTCGGACGGCTGGAGCAGAAATATACCTCGCGGGCGGCTGGGGAGAGGTCTCGCCTCGATACGACCAGACCCCATCAGAGCAGAGAGCCGTGGAGGCCAGTCCGCCGTATCCAGAGGAGCTCCAGCACCCGCCGGGCCCCCTGTACCTCAGGGTGGAGGAGGAGAGGGAGGAGCAGGAAGCTCCGGAGGGCTCAGAGGCTCCAACAGGCCCCAGATACCTCCCGCCCGACTGGCAGCCGGAGGCCGCGCCGGAGCCTGCGCGGGTGCCCTCGTCCGAGGAGGCTCATTCACCTGCGCCCGGGCCTCAGCCCCCCGCTTCGGCCCCGGGAACAGAGTCCGAGCTCGAGCAGCTCCTCCGGAGGCTTCAGGAGCTGAAGAAACAAAATTGAGGCGGTGAGCAGCTGAGCGCCCAACAGCCCCCACGACGCTTCCCCCTCCTCCTGCCCGATTCATCAAGGGAGGCGATGAGGGTCCCCCTCGGGCCCATTGTCGACGCGCAAGAGCTTCCCGGACTGCTGGGAAAAGCCCGCCCACTGGTAACCGTGGGCGACGTCGTCACCTCCACCCTGCTGGCCGCCGGCATCCGCCCCGAGCTTGCGGTCTTCGATTTCAAGACGAAGCGGAAGGAGAGGGTTGGGCTAGAATTCTTTCTCGAGAGGGCCGGTGGAGAGGTGCTGCGCGCCCCCAATCCCGCGGGCACGCTCACCCAGGAGCTATGGAGCGCAATCGAGAGGGGCATTCGGCTCGCACAAGAGGGTAGGAGCGCCTGTGTGGTTGTTGAGGGCGAAGAGGACCTAGCGGCGATTCCCGCGATTCTACTCGCACCCGATGGTGCTGTCGTCCTTTACGGAATGCCCGGTAAGGGTGTGGTGGTCGTGCGTGTGGACGGGACGAGCCGGGCGAGGGCTCGTGGGCTGCTGGAGCTGTTGGTTCCTGGAGAACGAGATTCTTCCGCGGGTGATTGAGGGTCTGGAGCTTTATCTCGTCCTGTGCCCGCACGCTGGACACATTGGCCACTCGGGCTCAAGCGCCTCGCCGCACGAGGGGCACCTTAGACCGCCGCTCGGCCTTTTCGCTTGCCCCTCCGCAACCGCGGCTCTCCCCCCAGCCCGGCCCGCTACCCCTCCCCCAACTCCTCCCAGCGCCGCCCTCGCCTCCATCGCAAACTGCATCGCCGCCTCCCCGTCGCCTTCCTTGATGAAATCGCGAGCGAGCTCGAGCGTCTCCATTGCGCCCGAGACTTGCG
>JAWCLH010000030.1 GCA_038851035.1 Thermoplasmata archaeon | reverse complement strand
CCGCGGACGGCCTCGCTCTGGCCTCCAGAGTCGTCACCGTCGTGGGCTCCGTGGACTTCGGCGCCGAGGTCAGAATCAATGGAGAGCTCGTGCAGGTCGTGGACTTCGTCTTCACCCAGACCCTCGCTTTCCCAGAGGACGGGACGCAGAGAATCGTGGTCTCGGCCACGGACCAGGCCGGCAACACCGTCGTCCTGACGAGGACCGTGAGCCTTGACACCACAACCCCGACCATCGTGCTCACGTTCCCCGACGAGGGACTCAAGGCCAAGCAGAGGCTGATAACCGTCACGGGCCAGACCGAGCCCTTCGCCAGGGTGCTAATAAACACCGAGACGGTCGTCCTCGTCGGGCGCGACGGCCTATTCGCGATTCCCGTCGTGCTCGAGGACGGCGAAAACAGAATCACCGTCAAGAGCACGGACGCCGCGGGCAACACCGTGACCGAGTCCCGGGTGGTCCTGAAGGAGAAGCCGCCAGTGGTGGTGAAGGAGGACACGAGCTGGATGCTCAACCTGGCGGGGCTAATGATAGGAATCGGACTGGCCCTGCCGTTGGTCACGTACATCGTCACCGCCTCCTGGAGCCAGAGAAGGAAGAGGGTGCTTGCGGAAATCGAGGCCGCGGAGGCGGAGCGGAGGGAGAGGGAGGCGCAGGAGGCGCGCAGGGCTACGATGCCAAAGGTCGAGAGGGTGATGAAGAAGAGGCCGAAGGAGCCCCCGAAGCCCCCCGAGGCCCCGCCGCCGGAGGCTCCAGAGCCTCAGCCCGCCAAGACTGGCCTAAAGGACAAGAGCGGCGTGGGCGAGGCGAAGCCTGAGGACATAGACCAGGCCACTAGCCTGGCGCCTGTGGCAGCGCCGGAGCAGGCTGGGAAGCCCGAGGCCCCCGCTCCGCCCGCCGAGGCGGGGCTTAAAGACAAGGAGCTAGAGGCCGAGGGCGAGGCTGGGGACACCCTCGTGGAGAGGAACAAGTGAGGGTAGTAGGGAGGATGTTGGGGTAGGGGCTCAAGAGGAGCCAGAGATAGGAATAAGTAGGGACTGCTAAGGGAGGAGAAACGAAGGGAGTGTGGCTCTCAAGGGGTGATGACGGGGAGACGAAACCAGGAGAGGCGGTTCATCGGTTCACCATTGGGGGGCCCCGCCCCCCGGGGTTCGCCCCTCACAGCGTGCCGTGTCCCTTGGTGTCAAAATCCCGTCATCACCCCGTTAGAATTCCACTTTGCACTAGCACGACCTTGCCACCTGCCCACCAATGAGCCACCGGCCACGGATTCAATACGTGATAATTGAACGCCATTTCCAAGCATAACGTTCTTATTCAGACGACCCTCTCGCCATAGGGATGACTGTGAGGGAGTACGACCTCGTCCTGATCGGCACGGGCTCGGGGATGAATATCGTGGCCCCCATGCTTAGGCATCGCGCCGGCGTGAGGGTGGCTATCATAGACAAGGACCCACCCGGCGGAATTTGCCTAACGAGAGGCTGCATACCGACAAAGATTCTTCTCCATTCGGCCGATGTGCTCAGAACGGCTCAGGATGCCAAGCACTTTGGGGTCGAAACGGGTCCAGTGCGCGCGGACTTCACAAGGGTGATGGAGAGGATGCGGCGGATGATTAACGAGGAGATAGAGCAAATTCGGCGAGGCCTCGAGAGTTCTCCTAACATTGACTACTATCCGAGCCGCGCGGAGTTCGTCGAGCCCTACACGCTCTCCGTCAGCGGCGAGAAAATCCGCTCCCGCACAATTGTGCTCTGCACGGGCTCAAGACCGTTTGTACCGCCGATTCGGGGGCTCGAGAGGACAGGCTTTCACACAAGCGACAGTGTGCTGGGTTGGAGGGAGCTGCCTGCGAGAATCGGGATAATTGGGGGCGGCTATATAGCGGCGGAATACGGCCACTTCTTCTCAGCGATGGGCTCATCGGTCACCATTATAGGCCGGAACCCGAGAATTCTACCTGGGGAGGAGCCCGAGGTATCGGAGCATGCCGCGGAGCACATGCGCCTGTACCTCAATCTGCTGACCAACCACGAGGTCGTGGGTGTGGATGTAGGTCCTAAAGGAGAAAAGCTCATCCACGCGGTAGATAGGGCAACGGGTAGCACTAGCTCTATCGCCGTGGACGAGATTTTGGTGGCGACGGGGAGGGCCCCCAACACCGACATCCTCCACCCAGAGAGGGGAGGGGTGATGACGGACAGGAGGGGCTGGATTCTCGTGAATGAATATCTCGAGACAACTGCACCAGGCGTATGGGCACTAGGCGACGCCATTGGGAGGTATATGTTCAAGCACGCCGCAAACTACGAGTCGCTCGTCGTCTATCAGAACTCCGTTCTTGGGCAGAGAGTAAAGGTGGACTACCGCGCGGTGCCCCACGCGGTCTTCACATACCCGGAGATAGCGAGCGTCGGAATGAGCGAGGCAGAGGCGGTTCGTGCGCTGGGGAGGGAGCGCGTTTTGATAGGGAGGGCCGACTATGGAGAGACGGCGAAGGGGCTCGCGATGGAGGCCAGCGGATGCTTCGCAAAGATAATCGCTGAGGCCAGGGCCGGGAGAATTCTCGGCGCGCACATAATAGGCCCCCACGCCTCCCTGCTGATTCAGGAGCTAGTGACGCTGATGTACACCCAGGAGAAGAGCCTAGCACCGATAGCCAATGGGATGCATATACACCCCGCGCTAAGCGAGGTCGTGGAGAGGGCCGCCTCGTCCCTGATGCCTGTGGAAATGTACCACCACGTCCTGAGCCACGGGGCCTCGGACACGGGGAAGCGTCACGGGTGACGGCTGGTCATTAAGGCGCCCAAGGCTCCACCGAGCCCTCGGCTTCTCAGAGGCGGGGGACAGATTCTTCGCCTGCTCAGCGCCGGCTCAGGCGCGCGATGAGCGCCAAACCGGCTATAAGTGTCACCAGAAGGAGCACAATGAGGGCCGCAGGCAATACAGTGTAATCGGTGACCGAGGAGCCGCCGGGCGGGAGCCCGTTGGCTCCTGTGTGTGGCCGACCTACGACCTGAACACTGTGGATGAGTTCCCACGACTGCAGCTCCGAGGCCGCGATGAGCGAGATATTATAGAAGCCGGCAGGCGTCCCGGAGGGGACGGCGAAGCGCACCACAAGCTCCCTCACCCCGCCGGGTGGAATTACGACTGGAGCCTGTGGGAGAGGCCAGAGTGGACCGCGGAGGGGGGTCAGAGAGATCGTCTCCGTCTCCGGGCCCATGTTCCGGACGACGACTGGGAAGAAGCCCTCTCCACCCTCGAGAACAATCGAAGAGTTCAGGAACTCGAGTTCCAGCCTTGAGACCCTCTCGACCCACACTTCGAGAAGAGCGCTCCTCGAGAGCGAGGGGTCGATGGAGGACGCGGCTCTGACGAGCAGGGGCCTCAAACCCGAGACGGCGCTCTCCGGAATGGAGACCGTGAGCGTGACGCACTCCACCCCTCCGGCCCCCACTGAAATATAGTTCCTTGAGAACTGGGCGACCGCGCCGTCTTGTAGAGAGAGAACGTAGGTGTCCCCGCAGTTGCCGGTGTTCTTAATCGAGAGGTTGAACTCTACGGAGTCTCCCGGGGAAAGCCTTTGCTGCGTCATGTCTGCCAAGAGTGTGAAACTCCTGCTCTCCCTGACCTGAACGGTCAGGTTCCGCGAGGCGCTCCAACCCTCCGTTGAGGCCACGAGCTCGAATCGGTAGGCCCCGGCGGCGCAGAGCGGCGGGACCTGAATCGTGGCGACCGCTCTCCCACTCGAGAAAGGTGGTAGGGAGAGCTCCTCGGAGCCTAAGAACCAGTCCCATCCCTCGGGCAGACCCGTAATGTCAATCTCAATGTGCTCTGGGAAATTGGATTCGCTATGGACGAGGGCCTCGAAGCTAACGTCTGACCCCTGGTCCACCGCGAGCCTGGCATCTGGGCAAGAGAGCTCGAGGGACGATACCCGCTCGACCACCGCTGAGAGTTCCAGCGAGGCGCTATTGAGGCCGCTGCTGTCACGCGCCGTTAAGCAGATGGGGTATTGGCCCGCCAGGGCGCGCCGGGCGTGGATAATGACGAGCTGGATTTCCTGCTCCTCGAACGCCCCGAGGGTCAGGACGGAGGGGAAGAGGGCGCTCCAGCCCTCGGGGATGCCACTTAGGGAGAGCTCGACGGGCTCTTGGTGGTTACCGATGTTTTTCAGGTTAACGCGGAAAAGTGCTCCTCGTGGACCTGCGAGAGCTTCAGTCTGGTTCGTCTCAAGGGCGATGCCATAGGTTTTGAGCACCTCTACCATCAGTGGTGCGGCGGCGCAAAGACCGCTCTCGGTCCGGAGGTCGGTTAGGAAGCTGTACCTACCGCTCAGGGTCTTTTGAGGGACCGCCAGTTCCAGCGAGGCGGCCCTCTCGCCCCACGGCCCGACAGTGAGACCGCTGATGGACAGCTCAGGAGTCCACCAGCCGCCGCCCCCGCTCAGTGTCACACATGCAGATTCCTCGATGTTGCCCGAGTTCCTAATGGTGAAGTTCACTGGGACGGTGTCCCCAGGAAGTGCCCTGAACTCTCCAACCTCCAGCGCCAGCTCGACCTTCCTGACGCACTTCACGCATGTCCTCAGGCCTAGCTCGATGGGGATGCCGGTACTGCCCTGCAGAATCGAGAGGGTGGTGAGCTCCTCCTGATAGGCGAGCGCACGGGCGGGCACCTCGACCCGCACCGTGACGTTCGCGGTTGCCCCTGCCTTCAGCCGCAGATGTTCGGGGTCGAGCGTGGTCACCCAGCTCCCGCCGGATGTGCTCAGACTGAGCTGTTCGGCGTGGAGGCCATTGTTGGCCACGGTGATTCTGTACTCAACGGCCTCGCCGGGATATGCCCAGAGGCTCTCGTTCTCGGGTGTGGCGTCTATACAGGGACCACCGATGAAGGCGATGGGGTCGCCGAGCTGGATGTACTCGACCAGCGTCTTGAAGTCGGCGTAGTCCCATATGCCGACGTTGTTCAAGTAGCTCCTCTTGGTCTCGTCGAGCATGGCCGCAGGCGCTATCGTGCCCTGGCTGAAGCTCTCGATGAGATGAACGAGCATATACCCAGAGTTCCATCTCACGTGATAGGTCCCAAAAGACCCATAGCCTATTCTTGTGTGGCCGATACTTGCGATGCTGCCCCCGATCGGGTTGAGGATAAGATACTCCCCGAGGCACTCGCTGCTGTCCACCGAGTGAGTTAGGCAGGCGTCGAGTATCGACAGGGGGAGCTTGTGGCCATTATTTAGATTCTGCGCCGTGCTGCTCGAGAGCCCGGGGCCGCCGCCGGAGTCCGGGTAGCATACGCCGCCGACGCTGCCATGGTCCGAGAAGAGGGCGAGGCCGCAGCCGGCGTTCATTGCGGAGGTGATACCGGATATGCTGAATGTCCCACTCTTTTCATAAAACTTCGAGAAATTGAACAGGGGTATAAAGGCGGAGGCCATGTCACAGGCGTATTCACCCTCCGCAATGCCCGAGTTGTCGCCCCTTGAGGGTCCGAAGGTATCTGTGCCGACCAGGGTCGCGTTACGGAACCAGTCCGGGCGCGAGGTGATGTTCTCGTCGTATGAAATCGTTTTGTTGATGATGGCCTTGAGCTCCGCCACTGTTCCCGCGGGCAGGCGCCCCACGCTCACGTCCGGGTCGAGGTCAACTTTGTCGGCGTTGGCGCTGCTCGATGTTGATTCTCCGAAGACATTGTCTCTATCATAATCCCAGTCAGAGAAATTCAGGCCTCCGTCCTTGTATATGTCCCCGTAATATAGGTCCGTTGGTGTGGAGGTGCCATCAATGTCATTGATATAGACCCTGCGAATCGGCACCTTGTCCACATCGCCCGCAAGAACGACATACTGGATGCTCCAGTTCTCGAGCGCTTGCTTGATAAAGAGCTTGATTTTCTCCTGGCTGTCCCGGCCCGCGCTCACGTTGAATATCGAGCCGTCGTAGACCGCGGTCAGGTTGACGACCCTACAGGAGAGGCCGATGGAGGTTTTGTGGTCCGCGTACTTCTGCATCTCGCCCTCGAATTCCGCGGGACAGATGGCGAGAATTGTGTAGGTCTCGTTGCCGCGAGGCATGAGGGGAGAAGGGGGAGGGATGCACCGGACCTCGATTTTCCCGCTCACAAGCTGGACCACTCTGCCGCTCAGAGGATTGTATTTCAATGGGTAGAGCTTTATGAATAGGTGGGCCTCGGGTCCTTCGGGACCCCAGCCCGTTGTCAGGGTAAAGTCCAGCTCAGTTTCTGGGAACAGCCGGTCCCTTTCGTACACAGGCCCCTTGAAGAGGGGTGGGCGACAGGCTCCGGGGAGAGAGGGGATGGGTTCAGGGGCCGGGGCGATTGTCCGAGTAATTATATATTCCCTATAGAAGGCCCCGCCAATGGAGACAGAATCGATTAGCGTGCCTAAGGGGAGGCTCAGCATCGTGGACCAGAAGGGAAGGAGAGGGGAACCGGCCTGACGGACCAACCCCGTGCAGCCCTCGACTTCCACGCAGATATATTCTCCAGCCTCCTCATACGTTGCCTCGGGAAAACTAATGGGAATGGTAACGAAGGGTGGTTCAGATGGAGTGATTTGGTGAGCCCGTGCGCCGGTTTCTGTCGCCGGAATGCCTAAGATAAAAAGCAGGCAGACCAGCAGGCAGGGGTGGGTTGAAGGCATCCGACGCACGGGCGCACCGTCCCATTCTCCTCCCAATGGGACCTATATTAACATTTGCAAATTAAATGAGGAATATATTCATTTCGGTTTGGTTTCGAATTGATTATTAAGGATTGTTAAGGATTGGCATCTACTCTATTCCCGTCGAACCGGTTGGTTTTTTATAGTCTCTTCGCTCTTTCCGTTTGAAGCGCCGAGGTGGCCCAGCGGTAAGGCGCGAGCCTGGAGTTCCTCCGGCCACAGCCGGAACCAGCAAGCTCGTGGGGGGCAACCCCCGCGGGAGTTCGAATCTCCCCCTCGGCGCTCTTTTTTTTGGCCAAGCCCGGGGAGCCCGAGGTGAGGAGACCAATTCGAAAACGTGGAATGGGCCGGGGAGAAATCAGTATAGGGTGCATGCGGGAGGGGAGGGGATGAGGCGTTGTGGAGGAGGTGATTCTCCGTGGGCTATCTATTTCCTGAAGATTTCCTCCTTTCCCCTAACGAGCCACACAGCGGAGAGCACGAGAATAAAGAAGAGGATACCCACGGCCGCTATTGTCAGAGTGTCTGTTCGAATCAGCTGCTCCTCCTTTACTGGTCTGACGACTATTACCGCCTCCGAGACCGCAGTCGCTCCTTGGTCGTCTGTGACACGGAAGCGAATCATATAGCGTCCGGGGGTGTGGAATACTGCAGTCACATCGCCCGATATCGTTGAGTTGTGTTCGTAGACGCCGTCTCCATTCAAGTCCCACTCATACAGGGCGATGTAGCCCGGGACGCGAACTCCGCCCTCAAGGATTACGTCGGGGTCGTCGGCGTGGGGATGGAGTTCGATTTTGTCGCCGGCGGTTATCGTCCTGTTGCCACCGGCGCTCGCGATGGGAGGGTGGTTGGCTGGGATAAATAAGGTGAGGTCATTGTCGGTCTCGAAGTCCTCCGCCAACCGCCTTCGCGGGTCGAGGCGAACGCTCACGTTCAGGTCCGCAACCGGCGCGACCCAGGCGAGCTCGACCACCGCTTCGCTGTCATTGGCCAGCGGGGGGACCGGAACCGTCCTGAGGAGCTTTCCATTGAGGATGACGTCGGCGCTCGAGGCGCTGAGGTTCTCGAGGCCGTCATTCTCGAACGTCATGAAAAGGGTGACCGTGTTGACGCTGGCATTCCATCTCCCCGTGTTCTGCTGGGAGAATCTCAGGCCGGTGAGCCTGAGGTTGAGGAGGGTCGGTGTATATGCGCTCCTCCATAGGGGGAACGAGACGTCCATTCTGTTGTTATTCTCCCTGGCTTCGAGGATGGAGTCGCCTGTATCCACCTCAACGGAAAGGGTGTGGTTGCCGGGCACGAGGGGCCACCTCCAGGATACCAGCGTGCTCGAGTTGGCCCGCAGGCACGGAACCATTGTCCGCCCCACTAGGCGCGCGTCGGCGCTCAGCGAGACCTCGAATGCTCTCCCGGCCGCCCCGGTACCCTCGTTGCGGATTTCTGCGAAGACCGTGACGATGCTCTCGTTGTCTAAGTGCCGCGTCCATGTGATGTTCGCAATAGTGAGGTCGGGGTAACTGAGGTGGAGTCCCTCGAGAAGGGAGTTACCCGATTTCTCCATCTCGATTATTCTATTTCCGGCGTCGGCCACGGCCAGTAGCGTGCTCTCTCCCGCCTCGGCCTCGACACGAGCGGGGCAGACTGTAGTGTGGCCAGAGAGAAGGCCACGGAGCGGGAGCTGGGAGCTAAGGATGCCGTTTATGTAGAGCTCTCCCGGCGACGTCGAGAGTGTGTCGCCCGGACCTTTATTCTCGATGAGCACAAAGATGGGGGACTTGAGCCCTGGCGTCAAGCTCCATTTTACAACTCCCGTAATTTGCAGGTTGGGTCGGGGGACTTCAATAATATCCTTGAGTGCGTTGTTCCCGGTTTCCCATTCCGGAATCCGGCGAGAGGGGTTGACGGTTACGGTTAGTGAGGTGTTCCCTCCAGTCGCTGTCCAGGGGAAGCTTATGACTGCAGAGCCTCCCGGCAGGAGGCCCAAAAGGCTACTCTGGATGTTGGATGTTCCGACGATGACCTCCCTCCTTGGGTTGGTGGGGTCAGGCGCCCGGCTCTGGAGCTCGAGCAAGGCCTCGCTCCGGCCGAGCAGGGAGCCGTTGCCGAGATTGGTTATCGTGGCGAGAATCATTGCTTGCTGCCCTTCGACCGGGCTGGGGGGGAGGAGCGCCCAGCGCTCGACGACGAGGTCGGGCCGGGAACCCTCGAGCTCGGGTAGGGGGAGGAAAGGGGCCGTGGCCGCGTTGTTGGATTCATCTGCCTCCGGAAGCTCTCCGGATGGGTCAGCGGAGACGGAGAGAATGCCGGGTGCGGCCGCCTGAGCCTCAAAGTATAGCGTGGTTGCTGTTCTCGCTGTAAGTCCCCTCAGGCTCACCGTTTCCGCGGGCCTTCCGTCGATGAGCAGCCGAGCCGATACTGTTCTCAGGGTTGGTCCCCCGATATTTTCGAGTTGGGCAAAGACTGCGAAGCGGCCCGTCTCCCCACCAAGCCTGACTGTGGAAATCCTCTCGATAGTGAGGTCTGGGTGCTCGACTGACGGACCGTCCCGTTGCTGCTCGTTGTCCCCCTCGTTTCCCTCGGGCACCACACCCGTGGGGTCGACCACAGCCCTCACCCTGTGCCGGCCCGGCGTGGCGGTCCAGCGGGCGGTTGCGACAGCGGTCTCGCCTGCTGGGAGGCCTCCGATCACGTCGCTGGAGAGGATTCTGCCGTCTACGAAAAAGGAGACCTGAAATGGCTCAGTGGTGTTGCCCACCCCAGAATTCAGAATCTCTGCAAAAATCCCCACCTCCTCCCCATCCACAGCATAGGACTGGACTCTCAGGCCAACGAGTGAGAGCTCGGCCGGTGGCGTCGCTTCTTGACTCAGGTAGGCCAAGTTGTTGGTCTCGTCGAGCTCCTTGACAGCCTGCGTGCTGTCCACCCTGACAGAGTATAAGCGAGGCCCGGCGAGGACGGGGAGCCTTACCGAGACAGAGCAAGAGGCCCCACCAGGCAACCCTCCGAGTCTCTCGGTCTTCAAAACGGTTTCGTCCACGGAGAAGGATACGTAGAAATCCCTGAGGGTGGTCTCGCCTAAGTTCAGGACATCGACCGAGGCGATGCACTCCGCGCCTACGACGGGCGGTCCTGAAACCGTCAGGTTTTGGACGGTGAGGTCTGGAAGGCTAACGTTGATTGTCGCCAGTCGGAGTCGATTGTTCTCCTCATCCAACTCGATAATCTCGCGCCCAGGGTCCGCAATCACGGTCACAGTGTGGTTCCCGGGAAGTGCGGTCCACTTGGTGGAAAGGGGGTGGGTCGCGCCGGAGAGGAGACCTTCGGTCTGGGCGGAGCCCGCAGGAAAGCCGTCGACGAGAAAAATTACAGTCACGCGTCTCACAGTCGGCGCTCCTGCGTTGCGGATGGTAGCGGTGATTCCGACGGTGTTTCCCTCGTCCGCCTCGCGGATCGCGGTTATTCCAGTAACCTCGATATCGGGCGGCCGAACGGTTATTTCGGCCGTGGCCTCGTTGTCTTCCTCGACCGTCTCCGAGACTGAACCCTCGGGGTCCACAACTGCCCTCAGTCTATGGTCTCCCGCCAGGGCACGGAATGAGAGAACTTCGCTCATGGATGCGCGCGCGGGAAGGCCGCTGAGCTCTCTCATCGTCTCGAGGACACCGTCGACATAAAAAGAGAGGGTGAATGCCGCCCGGGTTGGATTTGGTTCCAGATTCTCAACGCGGCAGAGAACACACACCGTCTCTCCGTCATGGACAATACTCTGTATGGGAGCTAGCTCGGAAACAACGAGGTTCACTGGGCCCACGATGAGCGCTAGAGAGGCACGGTTGTTGTCCTCTCGCGTTTCGGGAATCTCTCCGTCGGGGTCGACGATAATTGTGAGCTTGTGGGCGCCGGCACTCGCCTTCCACTCCAGCCTAGCCATGCCCTCACCCGCGGAAACCACGGCCTGGCCCCTCGCCGCGATCCTTCCATCAGCGACTAGAGCGACCTCTACCGGTGCCGGGGGCCCGGTGGCGGTTCCCGCGGCACAAACAGTAACAATCACGGAGGCGGTTTCGCCGTCCACAGGTGTCTCGGGAAGCAGAACCGGCTCTCTGACGAAATAGTCCTGCGCCGGGGGCGCCGGAGCCTCCACGCCAGTGGGGAAAAGACGCGTCAGGCGGTTGTTAGCCTCGGATAGCTCCGCCACTCGGTCCAGTGGGTCGACAACCGCGCTTAGGCTCAAAGAGGCCGATGGGAGAACGAGGCTGAAGCTGATTGTGGCGTTCCGGCCAGACCCGAGTCCACCCAGCTCGAGAGTGCTAGTGGCAGAGGCGTTGGCGTAGAGGGTTATCGAAACGGGCGTGGTCAGGTCTCCGGGCCCTTTGTTCTCAACCCTTACGCTGACGTTGAGCCTTTCTCCCGCGCCCGCGCCGGGTGGGAACCACTCCATCTGGCTCACGGTGATGTCGGGGAAGGGGACGCCGGTTCTTATCGAAATGCTGTTGTTGAGTTCGTTGGCCTCGGCAATTCTCTGCTCGGGATCAACCACCGCAGTCAGTTCCCCCTCGCCGGCCTCTGCAGTCCACCTCATACTCAGGATGCGGCTTGACCCGGCCTCGAGGCCGCCAAGGACTTCTGAGGCAACTTCCCTCCCTTCCCAGTATAGCCGGGTCAGGAACATCCTTGAGAGGTTGCCGGGGCCGGTATTTCGAATCGAGACCCTGACCTCAACGGACTCTCCGGCGGAGGGCGACGAAGGGTGGAGGGTGAGATTGGTCGGAGTGAGGTCGGGCATCGGGACGATAATGGGGAGGCTGAGGGCGTTGTTGCTCTCGTTCAGTTCGTGAACAGTGTCGTGAGGGTCTGCGACGACGCACAGCTCGTGGGCCCCTCCAGATGCAGTCCAGTTGAGACTCAAGTTGCGGGCCTCTTGGGGCCCTAGGCCGTTGATGGTGGTTGCATCGGCGCACGAGCCGTCGATGTAAAGGGCCACCACGAACGGTGCCCTCGTTCCATTGTTCGCGCTGTTGCGGACGCTCAGGCCGACCCTCGTCACCATCCCGTCAGAAGGGAGGGCGGGGGTCCATTGGAGCCCCCCGAGCGAGAGCTCGGCCATACCGATTCGGACGGAAGTGAGGGCGTGATTGTTGCTCTCGACCGCCTCTAGTATTTCGCCGCTCGCGTCGGCATCGGCCCGGACCTCGTGGTGGCCCGCGACAGCCCTCCACCGTATGGAGACGCTACGGCTGGACCCCGAAGCCAGCCCAGCAATGTCGACGGCGCCTGCGCTGACGCCGTCCACTGTGAAATGGACCTGGAATGTGTCTGAGGTTGAGCCAGAGCCAAGGTTTGTGACCGTAGCATTGAGGAACGCTATCTCGCCCTCTTCGGGCTCAGGCGGGCTGATAGAAACCGAGGAAACCACGAGGTCCGGGTAGTCTGCGCCGAGCAGAACCACCGCGCGGTTATTGGTCTCGTTGGTCTCCCTGAGTGAGTTCCCTGCATCCGCTTCTAGGAAGAGGGCCCGGCTCCCCGAGAAGGCGGTCCAGCGCAATGTTGCGAGGGCCGACGCGCCTGCAGGAATCGGGCCGACGAGCTGGCGAGGGAGCGGGGTCTGGTCCACCGAAGCAGCAAGTACAAAGGCCCGTCCGGCGGAGCCTGGACCCCTGTTCCTGAGCTCGACATTTATCGTCACCGCATCGCCATCCCTGAACCGGATGGGATACCAACTGACATTCTGCACAACGATGTCAGGCGAGGGAACGCTGAAATAGGCAACCCTCCAATTGTTCGTCTCGTTGAGCTCCGGAATCAGGCCCTGAGCATCCACGACCACGAGGGCCTCGTGTTGGCCGGAGAGCGCGGTCCATGGAATTCCCACAGTAGCCGAGCCGCCCTCGAAGAGCCCGCCGATAATCGAGCTCCCTTGGGGAACGCCGTCGATGAAGAGTTCGACCGTGACCTGCTGAGTCAGGGCGGCGCCATCGTTGAAGACGGTGGCGAAGAATGTGACCGAGGACATGTCTCCTGGCGAGTCGAGCGAGCGGCTGAGGTTGCTCAGAATCAGATCAGGGAGGGCTGGCGCGCCGGGTGCCCTCTCTGACCCCCTGCCGCTCTGGGGTCCCTCCTCCGAGGGGGCAGGCCCGCTCTCGCCATTGCCCCCGGAGGGCAGGAGGGTAGCGCAGGCGGGGGCAAGCAAGAGAAGCGCCGGAAGGAGCGCCCGCCAGATTCCTCCTCCTCTCCTCATTTTCTCTCCTCCAGCCCCGACCCTGGACCCGGGCGCAGGACCCTCTATCCGGTCGCGTTGCCCCTTTGGTTCGATTGCTCCAATAATGGTTGTTTTGGTATAAGTATTTATAGTAGTTGAGGGCCTCCGGTCCACCCTGACGGTTTTGGTGCACGCGCGCCGCGCCTCTCAGAATAAGCTCCTCGCCATTCTGAGCCCGAGCTCGATGTGGGCGCTGCCGTCTCCCTCTGCGCATGGCCCGTGGCCCGGGTAGAGGTTCCTGAGCCCTAGCGAGAGGAGCCTCTCGAGCGAGGCGATCAACTGTCCAGCGTTCCCTGTTGGCAGGTCGCAGCGACCGACGCCGCCGCCGGTGAAGACCGTGTCCCCGGAGAAAAGGGAGCGGCTCCGGCGGTCGAAAAGGGCCATGCTGCCCGCCGAGTGGCCCGGCGTATGGAGGACCTCGAGGGTGGCGTCCCCGAGCTCTATCTTCTCCCCCTCTCTCACCTCTCTGACCAGGATGGGTCTCTGGCTCTCCCCGAGCCAGAAAGCGCACGTCATCTCCCCATCTCCGTCGGCTAGCGCCGAAGAGTCTGGGGGATGGGCGATGGCTTCCGCTCCAGTAGCCTCCTGGAGGGAGGCCGCGCCACCCGTGTGGTCGAAGTGCATGTGGGTCAGCGCGAGCAACTCCAGCCTTCTGTCCCCGAGAATCGCTCTCAGATCCCTGAGAAGCTCATCAAGCCTCGCGCCGGTGCCCACATCGATGAGGAGGGGCCTTTTGCACTCTAGAAGGTACGCGTTGGCCTCGAGCCCGACTCCGTTGAGCCTGTGGACGCTGTATCCCATCCTCCCAAGACCCAAATTTCCGCGCGGCAGAAATAGATTCCGTCGCAAAAGATTTAATACAAAATCAGCCTTCAGAAGAGGGGGAAGCGAATGGTGATGCCTCACAGTGTCCTCGAGAAGTCCCTCAACAAGAGGATGAGCCTCCTACTCAAGGACAGCCGGTGTCTGGATGGGAAGCTCGTCTCGTTCGACGAGAACATGAACATGGTTCTCGAGGATACGGAAGAGACCACACCGGACGGGACCGTGAGGCGCTTAGGAACGGTGATTCTGCGAGGGAACAACGTCGTCACGATAGCGCTGAAAGAGTGAGCGCAGGCGTTGAGTTGAGTTGGGACGGCCGGGGGTGAGAACCTGAGGGCGGTGGTTCTCGCCGGCGGGCTTGGCACGAGACTAAGGCCCATCACGCTCTCAAGACCCAAACCCCTGATGCCGGTCTGCAACAAGCCCCTCGTTCTCTGGGCACTCGAGCTACTCCCGCCCGAAGTGGATGAGGTTTTTGTGGCGGTTGGCTACAAAGGTGAGTTGGTCCGCAAGTTGTTCGAAGAAATCGGCGGATGGCGGAATCTCCGCGTAAGGGTCGAGGTGGAGGAGACCCCGCTGGGCACTGGAGGCCCCCTCAAGAGACTGGAGAAACACCTCCAGGACACATTTGCCGTCATCAACGGAGACGTCCTCTGCTCCCTGGACATCGGCGAGATGCGCCGGTATCATAAAAAAATGGGCGGGCTAGGGACCATCGCGATCTGGGAGGTGGAGGACCCGGGGCCCTACGGAATGGTCCTGTTGGACGGGGAGGGCAGGATAAACCGCTTCGTGGAGAAGCCAGGACCAGGCGAGGCGGTTAGCCGGCTCATCAACGCCGGGAGCTATGTGCTGGAACCGGAAATTCTGCAATATATGGAAAGCGCCTGGGAGCTCTCGATCGAGAGGGACGTCTTTCCGAGGGTACTTGAAAAGGGGCTCTACGGTTTCAAATTCAGGGGCTACTGGTTCGACGCCGGCACACTCGACTCCTACCTAAAGGCACACGCCTGTCTGATGAAAGGGGTCACGAAAGGGCCGGGGGTCGAGGAGGGAGCGGGTGTGGTGTGGAGGCCACCGGTGCTGACGGGCGATGGGTGCAGGGTTGGCCCGGGCTCCAGAATCGGGCCCGCGGTCTGCCTCGGAAGATGTGTACGCGTTGGGAGGGACTGCACCCTAGAGAACTCGGTTCTGCACGATGGCGCGAGCGTTGGCGACGGAGCGAGGCTGGAGGGCTGCATCGTTGGCGAGGGTGCTTCGGTGGAGGACGGGGCGATAGTGACCGGAAGAATCATCGGGGATGGGGAGAGGGCTGTCTGACGAATGGGTGGTGTCATGGGCGCTGGGGACTCCTCAAAGCCCACCCCAGGAGGGGCTGGAGTGGTCGCCTGGAAAACCCGGGAGCGCGCGCGAGGCCGTGGGGTTTTCGAGCGAGAGTAATACCAATAAAGGATACCAATGAGGTTATCAGGAAGAGAAAGCTCAAAAAGAGTGAGTAATCAAAGAGTGATTAACTAAAAATATGAAGAGAGGGGGAGACAGTGAATTGGATGAGGGGTGGAGGGGGGGCCGGAGGGGGCACGCTCGGGCTGAGGCTCGCGTCCCCATTCGAGCACCTCGAGTGGCTCGAGTCCCACAAGAATGCCAGGCACAACCTCGGCTCTAGCTCCGTTATGACTCTGAGCCTTGAGGATGTTGGGCCCCTCGACCCCAGCCAGCCGGTGGGCTGGGGGTGTCCTGATGGAGACCCGGAGCTTGTGGAGCTGATATCGGAGCTCTATGGTGTCGATAGGGAGAGCGTGCTCGTTACGAATGGTGCGGGCGAAGCCTACACCCATATCATAATGGTCTGTGTGGAGAAGGGCTGCGAGGTTCTTTGTGAGAGCCCAGTGTACAAGCCGCTCGAGACCCTCCCTGAGTTCCTAGGTGCAAGGGTCGTGCGTTTCAGTAGAGCGATGGAGAGCGGCTTTGGCGTTGACGTTGAAAAGCTGAAGGAAATGCTGTCCCGGAAATGCCGGGCTGTTGTCCTGAGCAACCTCCACAACCCCTCCTGTGCGTTGCTCGGGGAGAGAGAAATGAAAGCGATTGCGGAGACCGCACGCGATGCCGGTGCGATTCTCATCAGTGACGAAGTGTATCTTGATTGCCTCAAGCGGGGCCCGGGGCCGGCGGCTTCGCTCGCGGATAACGCAGTCTCGCTCAACAGTCTCTCCAAGGCCTATGGCGCGGGCGGCTTCAGGCTGGGCTGGATGCTCGGCCCGCCTGAACTCGTTCGCGCGGTGAAGCGCCTCCGGGACTACACAACGATTGCCCCGAACAGAATTGGGGAAGAGGTCGCCAAGAACCTACTCAGGCGGAGGGAGGAGGTGCTGGCGAGGACGAGGAGGCTGACCCAGACGAATATAAAGCTCTTTTCAGAATGGGCGGACAGGAGAAAGGACGTTGTGTGGCACAGGCCCCCCGGGGGCACGACCTGCTTCCCTAGAATTTTAAAGAAGACTCCGACGCTCGAGCTCGCTCGACGCCTTTACGAGGAGGAGGGGGCGCTCGTTCTGCCCGGAGAGTTCTTCGGTGCTCCGGGGCACTTCAGAATTGGTTTGGGACAGAATCCAATGGCCACGGGACCGGCGCTCGATGCCCTAGGACGCTTCCTTGACAGAAGCGATTAGTCCCAGCCGCCCCATCACCTGCTCTTATCATTTGCTCGATGAATTCCACTAGTCATTATCATTGAGACCGCAGGGCTATTTTGCGCTGAGTTTTTCTCTCGCTCTCAACGGTCGGGGCCTCGGGACTGAAACGGCCCGGGGAGGCTTAATTAACCGGACTAGAATAGGAATGGAATGCGGAGTTGGGATTAGTATGGATACAAAATTCTGGTTAAAAGAGTATTAAAAGATAAGAGAAAAGCATTTAGAAAAAAGTTGGATATAAAAGGATATAAAAGTTATAGTTTGTACCATGGAATTTATATATAAGTATATGCTAACTATTAGCAAGGTCTGGAAGAGGGGATAGATGACGCCGGGAGGGGACCTAGCTGGCTTTTCGCTCCGGGCTTCGGCGCCAATTCCATTAGCGGCAGTCTTGGCCCTTCTCTTAACTGTGCCGGGAGTTCTTGGCCTTCCAGGCTCGGAAGACACAACAATTTTCCAGTCCACGGGCAGCCCAGGCCCGGAGTTTAGAACCATATGGAGTCCCGGTGGGGAGGTCGGTCTTCAGCTAGAGACCGGAGGCCAACTGAAGATCGTCAGAAGCAACTCCAGCTCACCACAGGGCTGCGGCCTCAATATCTCCATCTCAACAGCAGCCTGGAGGCCAGACGGCACATACGCACTCGTCGTCGGAGAAGTGGGGAGCGTTCTTAAGTACCTCCCTAAGGCGAATGAGTTTCAGGTTATCCCCAGCGGCACCACCGTCAACCTCAACAGCGTCTCCTGGAGACCCGATGGAAGCTTCGCCCTCATCACCGGTCAGAGCGGCGTCATGCTCAGGTTCGACCACGGGACCCAGAGAATCATCTTAATTCCCACCGCTGTTAGCATCGGCCTAACGGATATTAGCTGGAGCGAGGACGGCACGAAGGCGAGCATCAGGGTGGAGGACGGGAGAACGATAACCTATCCGCCCGCATGCCTCCCCCTCCCCCAGCTGGAGCTTCTTGAGCCCTCCGATGGCGCTGAGGTCGCGGGCGTTCTCGCGGTCAGGGGCAGGGCAAGTGTCGAGGCGGGGGAGATCGCCTTTGTGGAGGGTAGGATGGACTCCGGCCCCTGGCGTCAGGCCTCCGGCAGAGCCGAATTCGAGCTCCTGTTCGACACTCGCGAGCTCCCGAATGGCATCCACACGGTGACCGTGAGGGCATGGAGCGACTGCGACGTTTCGAGCAGCGCTTCTGTCAGTATCTGTGTTCGCAACACCTACATTCCGCCCTTCATTATCATCCTCTCTCCAAAAGAGGGAGAAACGGTCTCTGGGATGGTCACGGTCGAGGGCAGCGCCGCGGGGGTGAGTTCCCCTCTGGAGAGGGTGGACTTCCGCGTCGACGGCCACGAGTGGGGGCGGGCACCGGGCGGGGAATATTGGAGGCTCACCCTCGACACGACCACGATGACCAATGGGGTGCACAAATTGAGCGCAAGAGCATGGGACGGGACCGCCTACTCTGTCGCGACCCGCTACATTCTTGTCCATAACGTCATCACCTTCTGCGCCCCAATGCCTGTCTCCCGCCCTGTGTCTGGGGAACCCAAGGAGGGGTTGTCCGGACTCGATGGTGGTGGTGTCTTCGCGCCGGCCATTCGCCCGATTGCGTCGTATCCCAACACACGGAATTCTGCAACTGAAATGGAGCGAGCGGCAGCGCCCGCACCGCTCCCTCAACCCGGCACGGGATACCCTGATGGACCCGCACCGCTTGCGCCTTCCGCCCTCTTGCCGGCATGTCTGATGCTCGCAATCGGACTGGCAATCAGCACGGAGAGCGGCCGGTTCGCTCTGCTCAAGCTCTTCTTCGTCCCGCTCTACAGCAGAATCAAGAAAGATCGGGTGCTCGACAATTTTACGAGGGGTATGATATATGGATTCATCATGTCCAATCCGGGCGCGCACTATAACTTAATCAAACAAAAACTGGGCCTGAACAATGGCTCAATCGTCTACCATCTGACGGTGCTCGAGAGGCAGGAGCTGATAAAGTCAGAGAGGGTCGGTCTCTACAAAAGGTTCTACCCGGCGGGCAGGAGCTTCGTCGAAGCCGGTCTGATGGAGCTCGACGATGAGCAGCAGAGACTGCTGGATTTGATACGGGAATGCCCCGGGATGACGCAAAGGGAGCTCGCCGAGAGGGCCCGGATGAGCAGCCGCGCCGTCAACTACCACCTCGGCCTCCTCCAGAGAGCGCGCCTGATAACTCTAGTCAGGGAGCATGGAGAGACGAGGTGCTACAGCACTGACAGAATGCCCGTCTGCTAGTGGTACCTACACAACAAACTTTTTATATAGCAAGCCGCTTAAGCTGAGTTTGGGAAACGGACGAGGCTGTACGATAACAGCGAATTTGGAGGGGCTCAGATGAGGAAAATCCTGAGGGGGAGCGTTGTATTATGGGCGAGCGCTTTCATGGTTCTCTCCACGATGGCTGTCCTGGGGAGCGCCGCGGCGGAGGATGCGGCGGACGAGGGTAGCGCGGAAGGGAGGGTGGCGACGCCCGCCCCGCAGTGGAAAGTCGGCGATTTCTGGCGCTACTCATACAGCGGCAGAAGCCAGCAGTGGTCTCAGACAGTAATGTTCCAGACTCAGGGTGGTCAACAGGTTGAGGGCCAGTGTATATACAGCGGAACGATCGACCATTACGAGTACTTCCGCGTCGACGACGTATCGGACCCCATCTGGTATAAGGTTTCAATGGTGAGTGAGACCTGGCAGAACGGGACCTACTACTTTACCGTTCAGGGGCAGCAATCCACGTCTGGGCCTTACAATTTTTGGACAAAAATCACGAGCGTAGGGCCAATAAAGACAAGAAAAACGGATTTGGGGGAGGGCCCCTACAACACACAGCTCGAGTCAACGAATCAGTATGGGTGGACCAGTTGGGGAAAGTGGCTGAACTATACAGGAACAGGAAATCATGTCTATACCTACTCCTCCGGTAGCGGCACCGCGCTCCCATGGTATGCTTTTCCGATGGATGTCAGCAAGACCTGGAGCATTCAAGGGACCGAGGTGGACGACTATACCGAAACATACACCACCACCGAGCCTAACGATGAGGGGCAGTATCTCACCACCACATTTGATATCACAGAAACCTATTATTTCTCCCAGAATCGAATGAGCGGCTCCACTGGAGCCTCCTACGAAACCCAGACCACCCCAGCGGGCTCATTCGATGATTCTTTTAGAATCACCTTACAGGGTTTCTACGATGGCACAGCCACAGGCACCATCACACGAACAGGCTACCCACCCAGAAATGTTAACGAAAACTATCAGAACATGTACTTCTCGACCACGCGCTGGTACTCCAACACCGCCGGAAATATAGTCAATTACAACAGCACGAGCTCGACAACGGGTCTCCTGCTCACTTCACACCATTACACCCCGATTCCGCCCAACTATCAGCCGAAACCCCAGACAGTGGCGGGCCAGCAATATGTTCCGAACATGCCCCTACTCGTCAGGGAGGACGAGCAGACAGCCATTGAGATAACGGTACTGGACGAGGACGCAGGCGACGGTCTCAACTGGACCGTCGAGGTCAAGGGTGCGCCGACCAATCCCGCTGGGGCCGTCCTCATGGACAACCCCCCCACCTTCTCCAGCCCCAACCCTACCAGTGGCGATTTCAACCGAATTCACACCAACAAACTCTTGATAAAGCCAAAGCAGCCAAAGACCAATGACAGGGACGAGTACACCATCATGGTCAATGTGGACGACGGGAAGGACGGAGGCTCAATCAATATCACTTTCAGGGTCAGGGTGCTCAATGTTAACGACAAGCCCGAGGTCGTGAAGCCCGTGCCCGAGGTGTGGATAAAAGAGAACAGCACGATGACCTGCACGACGTGGAAGATGACCGACATATTCAAGGACCCAGACCTCGAGGCCGGGATTATCGAGGAGAGGCTGAGCTTCAGCGCGGTGGTGACCTCCGGGCCACAACTCGACATTAGCATCGAGGACAGCACGGGCCTGATAACCTTCACTGTGCCCGACTACGCCTTCGTACCAAACCCGCCGAGCAGCTGGGAGAGCAATGTCAAGTTCACGGCCACAGACGCCGGCTGCGGGAACCCCGCGAACAAGACCTCCAACTCGACCACCGGCAAAATCAAAATCGAGCACGTGAACCACGACCCCGTTCTCAGCGCCAACGGAACCGAGCTGCTCGAGGAGGGGCTATCATGGGCGGAGGACACTGTGGACACTAGGTTGGACCTGAATAAGGTCTTCAAGGACTACGATACCACCTACGCCGGCGACTCCCTCACCTTCAGCTTCAGCGGGAACAAATACATATCCGTGAAGAATTCGGGTGGGAAAATCACTCTGACGCCGGAGAGGGATTGGAACGGTCGGGAGACTATCAAGTTCAAGGCCACGGACACGTATGGCCGCTCGAAAGAGCTGAGACTAGAGTGCAACGTGCTTCCTGTGAACGACCCACCGAGCTTCTGCGAGACAGAGATGGAGATTCTCTGGGAGGACGAGGAGGCCCTGACGATAAAGGAGGCGACGGGCCCGACAGGCACCCTCAACAAGCTCCTCCTGGAAATCTCCGTGAAGGACCCCGACGCCGGGGACACGCACTCCTGCTCGTGGTACGTGAACGACAGTAGGGGAGATGTGGTCTACAAAAGCCCCAGACCTGTCGCGGGCGACGACGACTACGAGTTCAAGTGCAGCTGGACAGGCCCCTTCAGCGCTTCGGGCAGTCCTTACGAAGTGAAGGTCGTGGTCATTGACCAGAAGGGCGCCACCGCGACCTACATTTGGAACGTCACGGTCATAAACGTGAACCGGCTGCCGTCGATTCGCGTCGACAGCCCTCCGGACAACAAGAGCTACATGAAGGGCTCGAAGGTCGAGTTCAGCGCCTGGGCGCAGGACCCGGACGAGCCAGACATCGAGGGCCTCACGTTCACATGGACCTCGAGCAAGCAGGGTCTCCTCAAGCAGGACCGTGGCCAGCTCGGTGCGCAGTTCACGCTAAAGAACCTGAAGGCCGGAACGCACATAATCACCCTCAGGGTTACGGACAGTGACGGCGGCGAGAGCCAGGTGACCTTCACGGTCAAGGTTCGGGAACCCTCGAGCACGCCCGGCTTCGAGGTCGCCATCCTCGTGGCGGCGGTCTCCGCCGGCGTCCTGCTCGTCGGAATAGGGAGAAGGCGCTGAGTGAAATTCTGGCTCTATTGGGAAGAAGAGAGGTGAACGCTACCGCCGGTTCTGGACCCCACAAGATAGGGGCCCTGGGGGGCACTCAGACCTTCCTCCTCCCAGTGCCGAATAAAAACAGAGAGAGAGCGACCGCCGCCAGCGCCGCGCCCGCCCCCATCCCGGGGATGGCGCCCCCGCCCTCCATATATCCTCTCCCCCGCTCACCGCCCTCGGGGACATAGGGCTGGGGCGTGGCAACCATGTCCTCGCCCACGACTATGTTCGCGCGCCCAAAGACGAGTGTCCTTTTGCCCGCGTCCTCATAGATTCTGAGCCTGATTTCGTAAGAGCCTGGGGGGAGGGAGAGGTTCCCTCGCGCCCTCACGATGCTCCCCGGCTTCCCGGCGGGCTGAATTCTGTCCGAGACACCCCCGTTGATGTCAAAGAGCTGAGAGGTGTTAAACTCGTCAACCCTGAGACTCGGGTTGGAGCGGTTGTAGGCTCCGCACCAGACATTGATAACGCCGCTCCTCCCTTCACCCCTGTTCGTTATCTCAACTTCTACGGGTACGATGGCGCTCTTATTGTCGCCGGATGGCCGGGAGGGTAGAATGGACACATCCTGCGCGCCGACGGAGAGTTCGGCCCAGACCTCGCGCGGCCGGGGCCTGAGGGCCCATGCCACCGCGCCCGCAATCAGCAGCGCGGCGACGACGATGAGCGCAATGATGACCAGCGCGGCCCCGCGGCCCCTTATGGGCTGGCTACCCTCGGCCTGCCTCTTCCACTCTGGTTCCTCGTCTTCCTGTCTTGCCGGTTTAAAAACTGGCTCCGCCGGGGCCCCGCCCACGCTACCACCCTTCGGACTCTCACTCTGGGTCAGCTCATCACCGGAAAATGAACTGGTTTCAACGATAATTAATCTTATCACGCAGGGCTCCCCGAAGAATATATACCCGTGAGTCAATTCTCGACCGGGTGGCGACGATGGACAGGGAGCTTCTGGCGAAGGTTTCGGAGAGAATACAAGCCTGGGAGAGCGAGATGGTCGAGTGCCTCTGCGCGCTGGTCGGGATGCCCGCGATATCACCCCGGGAGGGCGGGGAGGGGGAGGGGAGGAAGGCGGAGTATCTCGAGGGCATGCTGCGGGGTTGGGGCTTCAGCGAGATCGCCCACTACGACGCTCCCGATGATAAGGCGCCCGGTGGCAAGAGGCCCAACATAGTGGTCAGGCTGAGGGGTCTCGACTCGTCCAGAACCCTGTGGGTCGTCGCCCACATGGACGTCGTCCCACCGGGAGACCTGAAGAAGTGGGAAAGCGACCCCTTCAAGGCGGTCGTTAAGGAAGGGAAGGTATATGGCAGGGGCGCGGAGGACAACGGCCAGGCTCTTGTGGCCTCGACGTTCGCCCTGAGGGCCCTGAAGGAACTGGGGGTGACGCCTCCCTTGGACATCGGCCTCATTCTGGGCTCGGACGAGGAGACAGGGAGCGAGAAGGGCGTGATGTACATGATGGACAAGGGCATTTTCAGAGAGGGCGACGTTTTCCTCGTGCCGGATGGAGGGAACCCAGATGGGACCCTCCTGGAGGTCTCGGAGAAGACGATAATGTGGCTGAAGTTCACGGTCGAGGGTAAGCAGTGCCACGGCTCGATGCCTCAGAAGGGCACCAATGCACACCGGGCGGGTATGAAGCTCGCCCTCGCTCTAGACGAGGTCCTGCACAAAAGGTTCGCCCGGAGGAACAGGCTCTTCGACCCGCCCGTCTCCACATTCGAGCCGACGAAGAAGGAGGCGAATGTGCCCAACATCAACACCATTCCCGGAGAGGACGTCTTCTACTTCGACATGCGAATTCTCCCGGATTTCAGGCCCGGGGATGTGGAGAAAGTCGTGACCAGCACGATGAAGAGAGTGGCGAAGCAGACAAAGACGAAAATGAGATACGAGAAGGTCCAGTTCGCCCCGGCCGCACCGCCCACCTCCCCAGACTCGCCCATCGTGAAAAAGCTCGCCGAGTGCGTCAGGGCGGTCTACAGAAACAGGCCCTACGCTGGAGGGATAGGCGGGGGGACATTCGCAGCTATATTCAGGCGCGCTGGGTTCGACGCGGTGGTCTGGTCGAGGCTCGATGACACCTGCCACGGCCCCAATGAGTACGCCCGGATAAAGAATGTCGTGGGGGACGCAAAGGTCATGGCGCTGCTGATGGCGTCTTTCCAATAATTCCTGTGTCCGCTCTCCGCCTCATGGAGGGAATGAGCCGGCGAGATAGCCTGCAAGAATGAAAGTCTGCTCTGCCTCGGCCCTCCTTCTCTCGAGCGCCCGCCTCACGAGCCCTACTGCCCTTTCGTCCCTCTTGAAATCGAAAGAATAGGATACGTCCATCAGGAAGAGCGGCTCCGGCGGCGCAAGTGGGAAATCGGCCCTCTTCTCTGGTTCGTCCAGAGCCGATTTCAACTCGGATAGCTGGAACTCGCCCCGCGAGACCCCAAGCGCCGCCCCTACCATCCTGCGCACCTGGCTCCAAAGGAAGCCTTTAGAAAAAAAGTCGACGGTGATGAAAGACCCCGTCCTCCGTACCCTGACCCTCCTGATGCTCCTGACAGTGCTCCTGCCCTCCGGCCTGCAGAAGTTGCGGAAGTCGTGCTTTCCAACAAAACTTCTCAGGGCACGCTTAAGCTCCTCGTAGTCGCCCGTCTCCTCAACTCGCAGGTGGTAGCGGTACCAGCGCATCAGCGCGTTTCTGGGGCGAAAATCCTCCGGAACTTCAGCAATGGAGTGGAACCAAATGTTCTCGAGCCTCGCGTTGAGCGCAGGAAGTAGGGATTCTCTACGGAATGATGTGTCGAAGGCTATCACGTTGCCGATGGCGCTGACACCCGCGTCCGTGCGTGAGGCTGCGCCGTACCTTATTTCGGCAGGTGAAGCCCCGGAGCGCAGTATGCGGAGACTTTGCAGAGCCGCGATGATATCGCCCTCTACTGTTCTCCTGCAGGGCTGGCGTGCGAACCCTCCGAATTTCCTGCCATCGTATGCGAATTTCAGGGCGAGGCGCATATACACCCGAAGGGCCATAGCAGAAATGTCCTAACTACCTTTCGACTTCTCCGGGGCACGCGCGCCCCAAGGCCCACATGCCAGATGCGACTCCAGTCCCTATCGGGAGCGCCGGCCTTCTCAGTAGAATGAGCACAGTTGGACGGGGGTTGGCTCCTGCAAAACCAAATCCTATATATATCGCCGGACGATATTGGCGCGGGTTGAAATGGGCATCCTGCACAGGCGCCTCAGGGACTACCTGGGGAAGGAGATAATCGTCGTCATGACGGATGGACGCGCCTTCAAAGGTATCCTGACCGAGTTCGACGAAAGCGCTCTGGTGCTCAGGGAGGTCCTGGAGACCGCAACCGGCGAGGTCCGGTGGAGGCCACCCCTCGTTCCCATCCCCACCCCGAGGAACCAGCCAGAAGGTGAGGCGGCCGGTTTCATCACCCTCGGAGACGGCGAAAGGAGCTATGGCCGTCTGAAGGAGGTGGTGATTTCCCCGGCTGGAATTCTCAGGGTCTGGCTCTACCAGCCGGAGGAGTACAGGCCGGCCGGCGCGGACGACATAGGCTCGAGGAAGGTATAGACTTCCAAGCCGGGGTGAGCACCTGCCTAAGAGAACCGGAGCCACTCGAGTCCAAAGGCATCAGCCTAAAGGGGGGGCGGAGGTAGCGGCGGGGGCTTTGCCACCACCAGCGTCTCTGGCTGGAGAAGCGGGTGAGCCGGCCAGAGCCGACCGCGTCGACGCTGTTGCAAGAGGGCGATTCAGCACTGTCAAGGGAGACGGGATGAAAAGCAGCTTTTCCGTTGTTCTAGTGGAGCCCAGATTCTCCGGCAACATCGGTCTCGTCGCCCGAGTGATGAAGAACTTCGGCGTCAGCGACCTAAGAATCGTCGGAGGACCGGAGCTGAAGCCCCAGGCTTGGAAGAGGGCTATGCACGGCCGGGACGTCCTCGCCTCCGCCCGCTTCTTCGGGAGCCTAGAGGACGCACTTCGCGATGTCGATTTAATCGTCGGCACAACGGGGGTCCCGAGCCACACCGACCGCGGCCACCTCAGAATCTCCCTCACGCCCCGCGACCTCGCCTCCCGCGTCCGGCAGATTCGGGGCAGGGTCGCCCTCCTTTTCGGGAGGGAGAACTTCGGTCTGTACAACAAAGAACTCGCGCGCTGCGACGTCCTCGTGAGCATTCCGGCCCATCCCGACTATCCGATTCTGAATCTCTCCCACGCCGTCGCGATTCTGCTATACGAACTCTTCCTTCCGATTGCAAGGCCCCACAGACCGAGAAGGGCTTCCGGTTTTGAGAAGGAAAACGCTCTGAGGATGCTTGGGGAGCTGCTCACCGCCGTGAATTACCCTCCCCACAAGCGAGCCACAACCGAGGTGATGCTCCGGAGAATTCTGGGCCGAGCGATGCTCTCCGAGAAAGAGTTCTACACGCTAATGGGTGTGGTGTCCAGGGCACTTAAAGCGGCCCGGGCCCGGGAGGACTCTGGACGCTCTACGGAGGGATGTTAATGGCGCGGGGCCGGGGAGATACAGGGGGTTGGAGGGAGAAATTCAACGGCCCCGCGCCGCCATCGCCAGCACTCTCTCGCACCACTCCTGAGCCCCGAATCTCCTCTCGAATTCAAGAGAGGCGCTGAGGTACAGGAGAAGAAAGGCTTCGTCGTTCATCTGCGGAAGGTCCGGGAGCATATGAATCAGCGCTGCGCCGAGGCGCTGGGACGATGGAGATAAACCAGATGTCGGCTCGCATGAGCCGGACCGCGGCCGGGGTGTCTCTGCACCACCTATCCTAGGTCCCTCCGAGTCCGATGAATTCCTTGGGATGCGTGGCCGGGGCTTGGCATGTGCTTCGTCCCCTTCCATTCCTCCAGTGACCGTTGCACCTATAACCCCGGGAGGCACAGTCAACGGAGATGTCACGACCCCATCCTTGTCCCTCCCGACAACTCCGATTCCGCTCGGCCTACCGCCATTCTCACAGCCGGAGTGGTGGAGGAGGGGGAGCCCATAGAGGCTTCCGTCCATATCATCCCCGCAGGCTCTCTGAGCAGCCTCAGCGCGTGAGGGCGTCCCGAGCCAGTCCAAACTCATTTGCCTCGTGCTTCTCGGATGGCGGGGCGTGTGGTGGCTGTGGAAAACACTGGGCCTTCCGGTGCTGGATGGCCCCCCGGACCCCAAGTATAGCTCCGGCCCGATGAACTTCCTGCCGGACCTCGCCTCCACCTCCTCTATGATTTTCCTGAGGCTCATTGAGAAGCTTCCCTTCCTGTTCGGGTGGCCACCAGCCTCAGTCATGGTTCGCCCCCGGTTGGAGGAATCAGCAGGGTCTGGCGAGTAGATTTCTGTGGCTGGGATTGTGAGGGCGGGCGCGCATGCGTGTGTGATTGAAGCGTCGGATAGGTCCTCATCCCGGACACGAGTGGGAGAATTCTCTTCCCACTCCCATCCTGGACAGGCCTTGTGCTGACGAGCACATTTGAAGGTGGCATTGGGCTGACTCCACCCAAAACCGACCGAGCTCCGCTATCTGTCGGCTTTACCCATGGAGCTCCGATACAGTCGATCTCGAGAAGGGGGTGGTCCACCGCCTCGCACACGACCCTAGCCTCGCCGGCGTCTCCATCACAGCGGACCATCGCGAGGCCCTCCAGCGGCAGCGCCTCGGCCACCCTCTCGAGTTCGATTATGCTCTTCGAGATTCTCATCCTCTCGACCATCGCCGCTATTCTGTGGATGAGGGGCTGGTCAAAAGCGTCGAAGGCAAGGTTCACCGGGAGCGTGGGCGCCATCGAGAGCAATCTGTCGTTCTCCATAACCATGACCGCCTGAGAGGAGCGCCGGAACTCCTCCAGACCCTCCCTCGCCCTCTCGACCCGCCAACTCTCGATGGAAAAGGGCATATAGGCGACTCCCAGCACCACAGCGCCCATGCCCCCCGCCAGTCTGGCGGCGACTGGCGCTGCTCCCGTTCCAGTCCCGCCCCCCATGCCGGCCACAATGAAGACCACGTCCGGTGAGCCGAGAAGCTCTAGGAATTCTTCTGCGGCCTCTTCCATACATATCTTTCCCAGGACCGGATCCCCATCTATACCGGTGCCGTGAACACGGGACTTCCCGATGAGGAGCTTTTTATCAGCGTCCACGAGCTCGATGTGAATTCTATCGGTGTTCACGGCCATTGTCACCACACCGGGAATTCCTGTGCAGGATACTCTGTTCACAAAGTTGCAGCCCGCACCCCCGACGCCGACCACAACAACTGCAGGCTCACCGCTCTCCGAACCGGGATATAGCCCGGGCTCACCAATTTGCACTCTCTCGGTCATCCCTCACCACCCCTCGCACCAGGGTAATTTTGTTAACCGGGGGCTCCCGCCCCGGTCATGAGCACGAACCGCAGCGCGGGTTATCTTGTCAGATGACTGTCTCTCATCCTAAGCTCGTTATCATGCGCCCTAACCGCCTCAAGGGCGCGCCTGAGTTCTTCCTTATCCCTCTGGACGGCCTTTACCTCGCTCCTTATGAACCTACGGAGGAAGCTCCGGATTATTTCGGGGACACTGGCGCCGCGCCCCATATTCTGGATGGATCTAAGCATATTATAGTCATCCTTGGGAACATCCAGAATCATCCTTTTAATCGCTGGGTCAGGCGGCTCAAAACCCGCGACAATATGTCTCTCAACCATAGGGTCGAGCATGTGAAAGTCTCTATAAAACTCCAGTGCAGCACGCATTGCATCGGCCTTTGTCTCAAACTTCTCTGGGTAGGCCGCAGCCAGTCTTTCATAGAAGGATGCAAGCTCATCTGGAATTCTCAACGAGGACATTGTCATGCTCATATTCCGACCTGCCTCCGGGATAGTCTCCGTAATACAAATAGGTTTTGGCTCTTTCATTTTTGTATTCGTTTTGCATTGCGAGAGCCTTCCTTATTATTTTTATATAAATATTTTTCCATTTAAATGCATTTCTATTTATATTTTTCATTTGAAATGTATTTCTATAAAGATTTTGCTATTTTTATGTTTTAATTTTCGAATTCCGAAATAACTTCCTCTTGGTAAATATAAAAGCTATAAAACCATGTCAATATATGTGGAAGTTTACGAAGAGAAAGCTTAGATGGCTCATCAGGGAGATGGAAAAGGGTAAGGCCTCTGCATATCAACTTGCAAGGATACAGAAGATATCGGAACGTTGGGTATGGGAGCTCTACCGCCGGTATAGGGAGAGGGGCGAATATCCATATCCTAAAAAGCCCGGGGCATCCCCTAAGTTAATCAGTGATGAAGAGAGGGAATATGTAACGAGGGCAAGAGCCAGGCATTCAGCATCCAGAGCGTTTACCATAGAGAAGGCTATTTAGAGTGAGGAGGGGCTCTAAATTCTGCACAATCACATTTAAAAGAGCTTCAAAGAGAACGAGCTGGTGCAGGATGAATCCAGAAAGCAGAGACGCCGGAATTGGGTCCATTGTGGAAGGAGGCACAGCACCTCTTTCTGCCACACTGACGGGATAGAGATTGGAAGTGCAGATGTAATTCTTAAAAAGGACGAGGCTTCAAGGCTTATTGGGGGCGCCGGCTCATAAAAAATGCCATTCCTCAAAATGGTCCAAGAGCCCTTAAAAGTGCTGTGGCGGCTTATGGCAAGCCTAGGCAGCTCATGAAGCGACCATGGAACACAGTTCACATCCTCAATCGAACGGGAAAGTGGAGAAGGCGGCGGGAACTATTATGAAGTTCACCCGGCACTTCGGGGGGTTTGAAAGGGCATTAAACTACTATAACTACAGAGGGCCTCACTGGAGTCTCAGGCGCAATGAGCACTACGTGGCCTGCAAAGAGAAGGGCGTTCATCAGGGAGAACATCAAGATGGTTGCCAGATATGCCCCTGCCTATCTATTGGAAGAGGGATTCATGGTAGAGAGGGGGTCCGGGACATGAACTCAAATCAGCGAGAGGAACTTAATTCAGGACTTTACACTATTTAGCCCAGATAATGAATCCAGGCAGGAATGGGGTTGGTAGGTCCTTGTGTTGTGGAAGAATTCTTATCGTCGCGCCGTATAATCCCGCTTCAGAGGGAGTGAAGGAGCCGGCATAGGTCAATGTTCCGTCGGGGTTCGAGGACACTCTCTCCATCGACACCACCCTTGTCTCCATAAACTCTCCGGAGGGATTTACCCTCCCCTGCACCACCTGCACCACGATGTCCTCCGGCCCCAGTCTCCCGAGGCCTACTCTCGCCCTGACATCCATTCGGGTTCCCACCGTCACCTCGCCCTGGGGCTCGAGTTCCACCCTGTCCACGAAAACCTCATGCCACGAAGCGGCCAGCCTCGACTTCCAGTGGGCGAGTGCCCTCGCCCTCTCAGCCTTGTTGGCCGACAGCTCGGCGAATCTCTTCGCCCCCGGCAGATACATCCTTTCAAGGTAGTCCCTGACCATTCTGTTGGTATTGAAGAACGGGCATATCGTGGCCATGGAGGCCTTCATTTTAGCTACCCAGAGGTTCGGCACGCTGTCCTGCCCCACGTCGTAAAAGAGGGGCGCGATCTCCTCTTCGAGGAGTCTGTAGATATGGGCAGCATCAGCAGCGTCCTGCTGGTTTGAGTCAGGAAACTCCTCCTCCCTCTTACCTATGGCCCAGCCCACCGAGGGTGTGTAGGCCTCATCCCACCAGCCGTCCAGAACGCTCAGGTTAATAGCGCCGTTGGCCGCGGCCTTCATGCCGCTCGTGCCGCTCGCTTCGAGGGGGCGTCTGGGGGTGTTCAGCCACACGTCGCAGCCCTGGACCATGTACCTTGCCACCGTCTGGTCGTAGTCTTCAAGGAAGACGAGCCTCTGGCGGAACAGCTCCCTGCGGGAGTACTGGACGACGCGCCTTATCATCTCCTTTCCTGGGCCATCAAGAGGGTGGGCCTTTCCCGCGAATATTATCTGGATCGGTCTCTTCTCATTGTTCAGAATTGATGCGAGCCTGTCGGGATTGTAGAAGAGGAGAGTCGCGCGTTTGTAGGTGGCGAAGCGCCTTGCGAAGCCTATGGTCAAAATCCTAGGGTCGAGAGTCTCTTCGGCCGCGGCGATTTCGGATGGGGGGGCGCCGCGTGCGATGAGCTGGGCCTTCAGTCTCCTGCGCGCGAATGCAACCAGCCTCTCACGCCTCCTCGAATGGGTGCCCCAGAGTTCCTCGTCTGGTATCTTGTACACGTTCTGCCAAACGGTGTGGTCCGAGGGGTCCTTTATCCACTTTGGCCCGAGGTACCTGATAAGAAGCTCGGCCATGTCCTTGGATATCCACGAGCGGTGGTGGATGCCGTTCGTAATGTGGGAGATGGGAATCTCGTCCGGCGGCACTCCAGGCCAGAGGCCCTGCCACATCCTCCTTGAGACCTTGCTATGGAGTCGCGAGACGGCGTTGGTGGCCCAGGCTGTTCTGAGGGCAAGGACTGCCATTGAGAAGCCCTCCCGCTGGTCTCGTGGATTCTGGCGGCCCAGGCCGAGGAATTCCTCCCAGTCCACCCCCAGCCTCCGTACATAGTCTCCGAAGTATCTCTCCATCATTTCCGGCGGAAACACGTCTATGCCGGCAGGGACGGGGGTGTGGGTGGTGAAGACGTTGCCAGCTCGCGCGAGCTCGAGTGCCTCCCAGAAGCTGAGCTCGTGCTTCCTCATCAGCGACGCAGCGCGTTCGATCGCGAGGAAGGCCGAGTGACCCTCGTTCATGTGGTATATCGTCGGATTGAGGCCCAGCGCCTCCATGAGCCTGACTCCGCCGAAGCCGAGAAGAATCTCCTGCTGAATTCTCATGTCCATGTCGCCGCCGTAGAGTTGGCCGGTTATCCTCCTGTCCGACTCCCTGTTTTCCGGAATATCGCTGTCGAGCAGGAACAGGGAAACCCTCCCGATCTGAGCCCTCCAGACCCTCGCCCTGACCCTCCTGCCCGGCAGCTCGACCTCGACCTGGACCGGTTTGTCCTCCGCGTCCGATAGGAGCATGAGAGGCATCTCGTAGAAGTCGTTTGGGGTGTAGCTCTCACCCTGCATCCCGTCCTCGCTCAGGTACTGCCTGAAGTAACCCACGCGGTAGAGAAGCCCCACACCAACAAGAGGGATTCCCATCTCGGCGCAGGACTTCAAGTGGTCGCCCGCAAGGACGCCGAGGCCGCCCGAGTAGAGCGGGAGGGACTCCGTCACCCCGAACTCCGCGGAGAAGTAGGCCACGAGGGGCCCGGAGGGCCTTCCAAAGGTCCTGTCGTACCAGGTGTCCTGGGTCATGTATTCGTTGACGCTCCTGACCACTCCCTCGAGCTGGGCTATGAAGCCCTCGTCCCTAGCGGCCGCGTCGAGCCGGGGCTGGAGAACGCTCCCGAGCATCTTTACAGGATTGTGGTTGGTCGCCTCCCAGAGCTCCGGGTCGAGCCTCTTGAAGAGGTCCATGGCGTCGTGGTTCCAGGTCCAGCAGAGATTGTAAGCGAGCGGCTGGAGCGGCTTCAGCCTCTCCGGCAGGGCGGCGACGACGGTGACTGTCCTGACGGGCCTCATGACGACACACCTGGGCTTCAGGGGAGAGGCGATTGTATGAAGATAAAGGTTATTGCCAAGATCCTGGAGTTCCCGCGCGGGTACCCCCATTTCCTATGGAAACGACAGCCCAGTTAGTCGGCCTTTAGACTCCATCCGCCCTATAATAGAGCACTACAATCGCATTTTATGAGAATCTGCCGTAGAATTTCCAGAATCGCTCAGTGCTTGCGCTGGGCCTCTGCTCTGGCCGGAGCGGGAGAACCCGCTATGTACGTATTCTCAGGGGCTTGAGTATGCCCAGAACCGTCTCCAGCTTCAGAACGAACTCCCCGGTATCCAGGGCGACCAGCACCTTTGCCCGGTCCCGCGCTT
>JAWCLH010000029.1 GCA_038851035.1 Thermoplasmata archaeon | reverse complement strand
CTTCCTGGGAAGGATAGTGGCCTATGCCATTGTAGATTCTCTATATACATTTCGAAGAGGGAAATCCAGCAAGAGTTTCGCTCATTCCAGGAGCACTTTCAAGTGGGAGGATGTTATGGATTGCCCAAGGAGTGTTGAGGACCCCCTTCTCAAGATGTTCCGGGGGTGGGACCCTGAGAAATTTCAGAGGTTCAGAGGGGGATGAATAGATGGATTTGTGGAGGGGTATTTATAGGGCTGATAACTGGTTATTCTGCACCGCCCCCAGCGGCCATCGCAACCATAATAACCAAGCTTCATTATGAGGGCCAGGGAACCGCATGCTCAGGAAAACGAGAGCGGATGGAGTCGAGAAGCTCGAGCTCAAGAGGGAGCCCGCCTGGGACCATTTTTCAAAGAAGGAGAAAAAGGCGGCGGAGGCTCTCTCTGGCGAGTACAGGGCTTTCCTCGACGCCGCCAAGACGGAGCGCGAGGCCGTGGCGGCGATAAGGAAGTTCGCGCAGGAGAGCGGCTTCGCCCCAATTGACTCGGCGCGCTCAGCGCGTCCCGGTGAGAGGCTCTACTTTATCTGGAAGAACAAGTGCGCCGCGCTCGCTGTTGTCGGAGAGCAGCCGCCCTCGCGCGGCCTGAACATCATCGCCTCTCACATCGACTCCCCGAGGCTCGACCTGAAGCAGAACCCCCTTCACGAGGAGTCGGAAACCAGAATCGCTCTTTTCAGAACCCACTACTACGGGGGCATAAAGAAGTACCAGTGGGCCACGATTCCCCTCGCGCTCCACGGGAGGGTCGTCCTGAAAGATGGGAGGGAGGTCGACGTCTCCATCGGCGAGGACGAAGGGGACCCGGTTTTCACAATAGAGGACCTCGCCCCGCACCTCTACAGGCAGTCGCAGGCGAAGAGGCACCTTGAGGAGGGGCTCAAGGGCGAGGAGCTGCACGCGATTGTGGCGACCAATCCAATCGACGGTCACAGAAAGGCGAAGAGCAGGACAAAGCTGCTCGTGCTTGATATTCTCCACAGAAGATACGGCATGATGGAGGAGGACTTCGCGAGCGCAGAGCTCGAGCTCGTCCCCGCCGGAAGATCGAGGGAGGTGGGGCTTGACCGCTCCCTCGTGCTGGGCTACGGGCAGGACGACCGCGTTTGCGCCTTCGCCGCCCTTTCCGCGATTCGCTCCCTCGGGCGACCTCGCAGGACCTGCGCGGCGCTCTTCTTCGACAAGGAAGAGATAGGGAGCGAGGGAAACACTAGCGCCCGGTCCCGCCTCCTCGCCTCCTTCACCGCGCGCCTCATCGAGCTAACCGAAGGTGACGCACCCGAGAGCGCACTCAGACGCGCGCTCGAGCGCTCCTCGGCCCTCTCGGCCGACACCACCTCCGCCCTGGACCCGATATTCAAGGACGCCCACGAGCCCTCTAATGCTGCGCGGCTGGGCTTCGGGGTGGTGCTGACGAAATTCACCGGGTCCGGGGGTAAGTACCAGTCGAGTGACGCGAGCGCGGAGTACGTGGGGGCGATAAGGAGGCTCCTGAACGCCGCGAGAATACCCTGGCAGAGTGCGGAACTAGGCAAGGTGGACGAGGGCGGAGGGGGGACGATAGCCAAGTTCCTCGCGGAGCATGGAATGGACGTAGTAGACCTCGGGCCTTGCGTCCTGAGCCTCCACGCGCCCATGGAGCTGACGAGCAAGGCGGACCTCTTCTGCGCGGTCAGGGCCTACACTAGGTTCTTCGAGGCTTTCGGGGAGGGGAGATGAGGCCGGCGGGGGAGAGAAGCCGGGGGACGCACGTCGTCGTAGCGCTGACCGGGGCCTCCGGGGCCGTCTACGGCGTCCGGCTGCTCGAGGCGCTCGAATGCGAGAAGAGCGCGATAGTGTCGGAGGAGGCCCTGAGAATTCTCAGGCTGGAGACAGGCCTAGGCGCGCGGGAGTTGAGGAGGCGCTCGACGAGGCTCTACAGGAACAGCGAGCTGGACGCGCCCATCGCGTCTGGGAGCAGGCCGTTCGATGGAATGGTCATCTGCCCCTGCTCGATGTCCACGGCCTCAAAAATCGCCTGCGGAATCTCGGACAATCTGGTGACCAGAGCGGCCTCGGTGGCGCTGAAGGAGAGGCGCCGGCTCGTCCTGGTTCCGCGAGAGACGCCCCTGAGCACGATTCACCTCCGCGCCCTGACCACTCTCTCGGAGGCGGGAGCGGTGGTCCTCCCGGCGTGTCCCGCGTTCTACGGAAGGCCCGCGAGCGTCGGGGAGCTGGTGGACTTCGTCGTGGGAAGGGTTCTGGACGCGCTGGGGGTCGAGAACAGGCTCTACAGAAGATGGGGGGAGTGAGGGCGGGGAGCGATGCCTCCGCCGCCTGCTCAGCTCCACCGGGCGCTATCGGCGTCACCCCCCGGGGCGCCGCGCGCCACGCGCCTGAGTCGCCCCATCTCGCATATCTCCATAACCATTCTCTCGATTCCAGCCTCGTCCATCAGGGGCCCCACGGATGAAACGAAGCCCCGGAGGCTGGCCTCTATCTCCCTCGGTCCAATTCCTCGCCCGGAGGCGACCCTGGCCGCAAGGACTTCCTTGAGGAGCTCGAAGCTCGACATGTGTCTTACTTCGCCGGGCTCCACAGCCAGGGCCCGGGCTGCCTCCACTGAGTCGCTGAGAAGGGTGTGAATTCCGAGTCTCCTCGCGAGTAAGAGCGAGGAGGTCTCGGAGGGGCTGATCCCGGCGATGGAAGCCCTCTCATCGAGCGTGCCCGGCTCCGGCCCCCCGGGCGCCTCGATGACCTCGATGTAGCCCTCGCGCTCCCAGGACACAATCATGCCCATTATCCTGTTCCTCCTCACAACGTCACCCACATCCACGCCGGGATTGCTCCTCTCGAGCTCTCTCCACGTGGCCGTCGAGGCAACGAGGCGCGAGACCACCGTCCGAATCCACTCTCGGTTCCTGTAAAAGGCCCAGCTTCGGAGAAAGGAAGCCGTCGCAACCGCGGAAAAGCGCCCCTCCTCGCGTGCGTCCCTGCCAACCTGCGCTCCTCCCGGCCGCTCGCCGGAAACGTTCGTGGCGCGAGTTTCCGTCTTCCCCATCCGGGCCGCCCTCTTACTCCAGCCTGAGCTTGATCGAGTAGTCGGAGCGCCCGGTCAGCGTCCCCATCTCCATGAACTCGAACCCCACTTCCTTCAGAAGCATCATCAAGTCGTGCCCGCTGGCGCTCAGCCCGTACAGGCTCTCCTCGATGGAGACCATCCCCCTCTCCCTCATGCTCTCGACGAAACGCCTGAGCAGGCGCGCGGGATACCTCCCCCTCCGGCTCCAGTCGTCGATGTGGAGGGCGTGCACCCGGACCCTCCCCTCACTGGCAAGCTCGTAGGTTACTGTTCCGATGACCCTGCGTCCGGGCTCGTGCATCCGCAGGGTCTCCATGCTCCCCGCGCCCGCCCATGGCTCGCCCCTGACCTCGAAAAACACCCTCCCCCTTCGCCCCATGAAGGCCCTCAGCCTGTCCGGCAGGGGCTCCAGGAATATCCGCGCCTCAACCACCGCTCTCTCCTACCTGCTGGTGCAGTTGGGTCGGTAGAGGCTATCAGCCTGCACCCGGCGGTTAGAGGCGAGCCTCATCGCCTGCGGTATTGAAATAGTTCGTGATAGTTATTAAGCTTGCCGGGCCCCGGGTGTCAGCCCCGCGGGGGTTGACGTGTCCCGAATTTCGCGGCCCTCCATTTCCCTCTATTCATCTCAAGGCTGAGGCCCCGGGCGTCCAAGCGAAATTCGGGAGTGCATCGGAAGCCTCATTTCTTCAGCGCCCCCTCCGCCCCGCACCCCGGGCATTTCACCGGCAGGGGCCTCCGGCCGTCGTCCGGGAAATCGAAGACGCTCCTGCATTTCGGGCACCTCATTGACCTCACAGCGGCGCCAAGAGGGGCCGTGGAGGGACTCTCCGGCAGTGATGGCTGGAGGGGCGGGGGCGATGGAGGAGAAGGAAAGGCCTCGGGTGGGCGGGGAGGCGGGGGATTTTCTTGTCCTGGTGGCCGTGTATATCCGGAGGGCTGTTGAGGTGGCAGAGGTGAGTGAGGCGCGGGTCCCGACGGGAACTCGGGCGGCGGGGCAGGCTCCCAGCTCCTGACCGGCTCGAAGCCCGGGAGCGGCTGACCCAAGGCCGGGGCCTCCAGCGCCGGCCCGGCCGGGGTCCCCACAATCACTGAGCCCGCAGGGGCCAGCGGCTTCGCGATGCCCCTCCATTTCTTTGCGTATATCTGGTGGGAGAGGACCCAGCTCACGACCATGAAGAGCGGCGAGAGGACCCATATCGCCACAGCGTCCGCGCCGAGAAAGAAAAGTAAAAGGAGCAGCGCAACCAAGAGAATTACGAGCAGATGGAGCCACCCGACTCTCCTCATCCCCAAGTCCTTCATGTAGCGCCTTGGAAGGTGTAGCGCCACCAAGCCAAACACGCACACCACGATGAAGAGCTCCAGAGAGCACTGGAGCGGGTTGAATGTGTCGAACCGGGCCTCGTCGAAGGACCTCTGTCCCCCCTCCAGCGAGAGATGGTACAGAATCAACTCCGCACCGGGAGCGCGAAGCCTCGTCAGCTCTCCCTGCCCCCTCATGATGCCCGAGAAGCTCGCCAGCCCGACGACGATTTCCCTGTGGGTCCAGTCCAGCCGGCCCGCGAAGGTGCGGTTCGACTCGTCCGGGAGCGCTTGGAAGAGCGCAAATGGAATCGTCGTGTCGCCGAAGTTGACCGTGGTGCCCTCGGGCCTAAGGTTGGAGTTGAAGTAGAAGTGAATTGTTATGGGGGCAGTCGAGTTCGCAGTTCCCATCAAGCCCTTAGTATCGGCGTTGATGTCCTTGGTCAGGAGCGCTACCCTTATGATTCTCGCCGAGCCGTAGGATTTGTAGTTCTCCAGAAGCGACTCTATCTCGTTGGTGTAGGCCTGGGCCTCGAGCTGCGTGATGTTGCCGTCCCCGTCGCCCATGTGCTCGTCTATGCACCGCCTGACCTCGACCACCGCGGGCCCGGAGAGCTCCCAAGTGAGGTACCCCCCGCCCTCGCGATGTAGCATTTGGGTCTGGGTCTCGACCCTGAGCGTCGAGCCAGCCCCAATTGCCGCCGAGGCGCCGGGCGCGATGGCAGAAGCGAGCAGGAGGAGCATCAGGGCGGTGAGGGCCGAGGGCGCCGCGAAAACCGGTCCTTGCATATAACAACCCGGACGGCGAATTCATCTCCGGCGTAATTAGCTTATCTGAGCTCCTCGAGCCTCCTGAGAATCTCGGAGAGCTCAATGGTGCGTGCCGCCTCTGACGGAGTCTGAGGGGGCAGGGGCCGCGCGTGCACCGGAGACGCGCTCCTCTCCGGAGACGGATACCGCTCAGCCGGACATGACCCTACCTCCGCCGGCGGACCGGCTCCGGCAACCTCCTCGACGGGAGTGTCGTACCTCGGTGCCTCCGGCCAGACGGGGCCCCAGCCCTCCGCAGGCTCCGGCGGCCTCTGGTGGAACGGCGCGGCGCCTGCCCCCTCCCACGCCTCCGGTCCCTGGATGTAGAGCGTTTCTGGGTTGGCGAGAGTATATGACTCCTCAAGCGGACCGGCCACCGTCGGTCCCGCGCACCCGGCGGTCCCCGGTCCCGAGCCTGTCTCCACGCCGTACTGCGCCTTTTCCGGCAGCAGGGTGGCGCTGCCATCCAGAGCCGTCGCGTTATCGGCTTTCCTCTCCTCTGTCAATTCCGATTCGCGCCTCCTGCGCCTAACAGCCGCGTATCCCGCTATCCCAACAGCCGCTCCCAGTGCGAGTCCCAGAAACGCGGGGTTGAGTAGCGCCCAGGATTTCTTTTCCTCAAGTCTCACCCTGACCTCGATTACCACCGAGGAGACACCGCCCTCCCCGTCCTTCACAGTCAAGCGGATCCTGTAGGTGCCTTCTCTCTTGTAGAAATGCTCGGGTGCTCCGGCGGTGGAGTCGACGTCGTTGTCTGGGTCCCCGTCCCCATCGCTGTCCACGGTGATGTCGAAGTCCCACTCGTACTCAAGTGCCCCGCCCTCCGGGTCGGAGGAGAGGGAGGGGTCGAACCTGACCTTCAAGCTACTACCGCTGGGCTGGCTGTAGGTCGCGGCGGCAAACGGAAGGGCATTGACCCTGAGTCTGACGGTGGCGGTGTTGGTCTCGCCGTCGCCATCCGTCACAGTGAGGGTCACCGTCCGAGCCCCTCCCCTTGTGTATACGTGCCTCACAACCTCCCCTCTTGCATGGGTGCCGTCGCCGAAACTCCAGCGGTAATCGAGCTCGGATTCAATGTCAAAGGACGCTGATGCATCGAAGATTAACTCCGTCCCCTCGTTGACAACCTGCGGAAGGGGCGAGATCCCCGCGGAGGGACGATTATTTATAACCTCCACCCTGCCCGCGTATTCCATCCATGCGCTATAGTCGCCGTCGGTGTCGCGCAGCCTTGCTCTGAAACAGTACCTCCCGACGGGCGCGGAGGCGGGGGGTGTGAACTTGCAGTGCCACGTCCCATTCCTCCCGTCGAGCTCCGGCTTGGTTAGAAAAGTCCCGGACCAGCCCCCGCCCTCAAGCCTCTGCTCGACCTCGCACCTGAGTTCCCAGGTTTTGCTTTCAAGGTCTCTGCCAGATATCGTGAGGGTCAGATTTTGAGTGCGAAGCACGGAGCTTCCGGAGAGGTTAATTCCCAGCACCGTTGGCGGGCTGTTTACGACCTCGAGGCTATCGTTGCTGTAGAGCCATTCGCTGATGAGGCCGTTGGAGTCTTTCAGAAGAACTCTAAAGGAATAGCTCCCCGTCTTAGACTTCGGGCTGGGTGCGAAGAGCACCTCCCAGTGGTCCCCCCTGACCTCCACCCCTTCGAGCCTCGACCACTCGCCGCCGGGTCCCCGGCACTGGAGGTCGCAGAGCACTGCCGTCCTCGGGTCCTCGACGTCCCCTCCCCTCACAATCACCGTCGCCCTCCCTCCCCTCTCCACCCTAGACGTGGACAACTCGATGGAATCAACCGAGGGCATAGCGTTCTCAACCGAGAAGGCCTCCCAGGCCTCCCTCCAGCGCCCGCTCATGCCGTCTGCATCCCTTAAACGTGCCCTCACGTCGTAGGGACCGAGGGACGCACGGGCCGACGGGGTGAAGGTCAGCCTCCAGGAGCGGCCGTCGAGCTCTGCGCCCGTGAGGCGGGACCAAAATGGCTCGTCCCGGTGCCTGAGCTCGAGTTCGCAGGTGAGGAGCTCCAGAGGGTTTTCGGGGTCAGCGCCCTCCACGGTGAGGACCAGCGGCTGGAGTCTGCGTACGGTCGGCGCGGATGGACGGACCGCGTCGACGCGCGGGGGCGCGTTGGCGACCTCGACCAGACCGCTGGCAATGGTCCATTCACCCCAGCCCTCGCCGTCGCGCAGCCTAGCCCTGACGTCCGCCTGTCCGAGGGGACATTTGGCCGGCGGAACGAAAAGCAGCTCCCAACGGTTGGTCACGAAGGACCACTCGAAGTCGCCGGAGGTCCAGCTGCCTCCGGCCAGCCTGTACTCGAACCCCAGCGAGAGCTCTGGACCCGCGTTGTCCGGGTCGGAGCCGTAGACGATTATTTTGACCCCCTTTGTCCTCTCGACTACGGGCGATATCCTGTCGAGGCCGGTCACAACGGGTGGGTCATTCACAGGCGTCCAAGTCAGGTTCATAACTGCGCGCGCGGTCCGACCTGCCCCGTTGCGGAGAACTAGTGTAACGTTGGTCCTTCCACAGAAATTTTCCACTGGTTGAAAAGTAAGGGTGTCGTCGGCGCTCCCCTGCCCTGTGATTGCCTTCACGGCAAGGGGGTCCCAGCGCTCAACGCTCCAAGTGAGGCTGGCGTGGCCGTCCACGGGGTCTGATTCATAGGGCGTGAGACAGATTATTATAGCCGTGTCCTCCGGAGCAGAGGGCTCGGGCAGGGGAGCAATTACAGGCGGCTTCCTGCCGAGGAGCATGTTGCCCGGGACATTGTCCCACATCACCGGGTGTTGCCAGCCCTGAATCTTATTGTAGGCGTAGGCGAATGCCTCCTCTACATTTCCCCACTCGGTCTTACCCAAGCCCTCGACCCATGCCTTGGTGAATGTGTTGCCGTCTGATGCAAGCTCGTTGGCCTCGCAGGCCATCATTGAGATGAAGGGAGGGATGGTGATGTTGACCTCGGTGCAAGAGCCCGAATGGCAGGAATCGAAGATGCAGATGTTCTCGGTCGAGTTCAGCTTCTTCAGCTCAGCGGCGATCGTGTCGTCGCTGACGGCGTTCATCGGGTAGGCGTAAATCACGCCCGTGCTCCCGTGGCCGCTGAATGAGAATATGGCCTGGCTCCCTGGCTCGGCGACAGAGGCGAGCCACCTTATCTCCTGGACAATTCTGTCGGGGGTTACGGCGGAGTCGGTTACGAAGTGAATGTTCCTAGTGTCCCACCCGTAGGTGTTGACTAGCCTGTCCCTTATTGCGGTGATGTCGCTGATGCAGCCCTGGAGGGGCGAGCCAGGGTAATCGTTTATGGCCATCAGAACCGCGTAGCCGCCGGTGGAGCGACTCTCGAGCGTCGAGGTGGGAGTCGGGGGTATATAGGGGTCCGGCTCAACCCAGAATTTTGGCTCCACACGCGACGAATCAACATAGAAGGAGGGCACGCCTGAGCCGCCCGGACAGCTCTCCCCTCCCACGGGCGCCGAATTCACGCCCTGCCGGGGCTCCTGAGCTCCAGCCGCGCTCGCACTGGGAAGGACGAGAAGGGATAGGAAAAGAAGTGCGGCCGCAGCCCTGCGGCGGGCCCAGCGGATGGAGTGAGCTTCGTGAAGGCCTCTCGTAGTTATCCAAGTCCTCTTTCTCGCGATGCCCCCCGCGGTGCTTCTCGCGGCTATGTTGTGTCCGCCAGGTTTCATGCAAGAATGAGTAGAGCATGTGATTATAAGTTTATTGTGGTACTGACCAAAATTAATATTTAATTGATTCAAATTTATGTTAATTTAAATAAAAAATAGTTAAATAAAAAATAGTAAAAATTATAAAGGCAGAAGGGGGGGTGAATAGGCGGAGGCTCACGAGCCGGGCGCCGGGACAGCCGCACCCCGGCCAGTTGCGAATATCGCGGTGAATAACGGCAGCTCCGTCTCTCCGGGAACAATATGAAATTCCTCGCCCCTCAGCCTGACCCTAAGCTCCTTCACGACCCTGACTCTTACAGGGTCCCCAGGGAGAACTACGGCGTCCCTCAGGGGGTCAAAAGATTCAAGCCTATCGATGGAGAGGGGAGCGACGAGGAATCCAGTTTTCCCATGGAGAGAGGTGGGAAGGCGAATAAGCCTTTTCACGTCAGAGGTCACGGGTTCGTCGGTCTCCCCGCCCGCCCTAACCCCGGTCACCCTCTCCTCCCTCTTCTTCTCAAGCTTCACCCCGGCGGCTTCCTTGATGATTTCAAGGAACCAGAGAGCGAGCTCGTGCTTCGAGAAAATGTCGATTATCCCCTCCCGTCGAATTCTGTCCGCGCCCCTCACTCCCCCGCGCCCCGGAGAGAAGAGCTCTCTGTAAATGCGGGTCGCCCCCTCCGGCCCCAACCCCCTTCTCCGTCCACGGGTGAGGAGCGTCATTCTCTCCACTGCCCTCTCCTCTCCGAGCATCTCGAGCTCGTCGAGTAGCCTGATGGTGGCGCGGGCCATCCTACCCCTCCATCCCGGCTCTCCGGCCGAGGGCATCGTCCACCTCTTCACCGGTTTCACGAACCGGCCCCTCCCCCTACCCCCCACCACCTCCCAGCTGAAGACGCGATCAAGGTCGAGGCCGACGCCGGTGATGAAGTCCACGATCTCCCTCCTCTCCCTGCTCCCGAGCTCCAAGACTGAAGGGTCAGTGACATGGACATGATAGCCCCTGCTCCCACTGAACACGATGTGAACATGCTCTCCTCCGAACCCGAAGTCGCCGCAGATGAACTCTTCCACGAGCCGCCGAATCTCCCTTTTCACGACGGAGAGCATCTCTTCGTAGCTCATTCTCTCGGCTCCCTCGATATGGTCAGCGTCGAGGTCGAATATGAGATCCGCCCCGAGCCAGCCCTTGTCCCTCATCTGCTGGGCCTCAGGGCGCTGATAATAGGCAGCTGAGTAATACACATGCGCCGGCGCCTCCTTCCTCAGGAACGCCCTGAGTTCATCTCCCCTCCTGAAACCCAAGTGCCGGAGCATCGTGTCCCGGCCGAAGAACATGAAACCCCACTCGCGCCGCCCGAAGCGGTCCGGGAGATGGATTTCTGCCGAGGAGTAGTAAGCCGAGAAGACGCTCTGGAGGAAGCGAATCGGCGCCTCACCCTGTCCTATGGTATCCCTCGGAGAGGTCAATTCAGCCCGACCCCAAACCCTCAAACCGCTGCAGGGGTAATCAAGTTTAGCCGGAGCCTCCCCCTTCCCCCGCTTCCCCGCGGCTCAGCCACTCCTTCGTCTTCTCTACCAGAATGTTGAGCGCCGCCTCCATATCTCCCACCCCGGACATCCCAGCCGCGCCCGCGTGCCCCCCACCCTGTCCCCCCGTCTCTCTGCCCGCCTCCTCCATCAGCCTGCCGATGTGGAAGCCCGACCTCACGACCGCCTGGCTCGCCCTTCCACTGACCCTGAACCCGCATCCTTCCTGGGCAGCGGCGAAAGCCACGTCCGCCCCGAGGGAGATAAGGGCCCTTGAGAGAGCTCCCTCGAAGGCGCTGACGTGTGAGAACGCAATGAGCCAGCCTCCAGTCTGCTCGTAGCGCAGCCTCTGGGCCCCCTTGAGCATGGCGATTCTGCGCGACTGGTCCGGGATATCTTCAGAAACGAGCTCTAGCGCCTCCTCGAGCGCTAGGCCGGAACGCTCCAGTATGTCGAGGAGAACTCTTAGAGTCTCCGCACGAGCGAATCGAAAATGGGCCGTATCGGTCAGGATGCCTGCCGCCAGTGCCAGCGCGACTCTCCGGTCCAGTGGAGTTCTTCGGTCCTGTGAACCTGATGGGACCGGGGCGCCAATGAAAGGAGCGGGTCCGGCGGGGGCTGTTTCCGGACCCGCGACTGCGGGCTTCATGCTGTGCACAGCCGGTGGGGCCGAGGAGACCGCACCGCTGCCGCTTCGTGCGGCCGGGGGGGCCGATGCCGGCTCAACGGGTCCGGCTCTCCCGGCAGCCCTCTCTCCCTCGGGGGCCCCGCCCCCTCCCAAGGCTGAGGCGCTCCCCTCCTCCGCCGCCCTGATGAGCTCCCAGACCACCTCAGCGCAGGAGGGCTTCGTCTCGTCAGAATAGTAGATGTCCACGTCTCGGAGCGATGCGCTGTGGAGGTGGTGGTCTATGACGATTTTTTTTCTCGAGGCCCACACACTCTCTGGAACGCCGAGAGCGGCGATATTATTGGTGTCAACCACCACAAGGGTGTCGTAGAATTCATAGTTCGGCTGATCGATTCCGGTTTCGCCCACCGCCTCCAGAAGCCGCCTGCCCTGACGGCTCAGACCCCCGGCCGCGCTGATGTCCACATCTGGAAAGCTATGCCTGAGCGCCACGGCGCTCCCGACTGCGTCTGGGTCCGCGCCCGGATGAAGCAGCACCAGCTTCCGGCCACGCGAGAGTTCCGCGACCAGTCCTTTCAGGGCATCCAGCCGAATCACCCTGCGCCCTTCAGCGCCTTCGTTAGCTCCGTGCGCAGGCCATTGAACCTCTCCTTGAGCTGTGTCTCCTGTCGCTCCATGCTCTTCACTTTGATGCCCAAGGTGTCCCGGGCCTCCTCCAGCTCCTTCTTCAGCTCCTCGGGCTTCTCTACCCTTATCAGCAGAGCCCCAACGCTCCTGTAGACGGGGGTCTCGCCCTTGGTCTTTCCCAGCTCCTCCAGAGCCCTCTCCACTTCCTCCAGCTGGAGAGAATACTGGGACTTTTGGGCCACCACCATCTGCAGTTGCTGCTGGAGCTGCTGGTACTGCGCAATCTGGCTCTGAAGCTTCGGCGACATCTCGACCATATCCATCACTTCCCTGTTTCTTTCTGCTTTCCCCCTTTCGCTCTTCCATCGCTGGCGCTCCCCATTGCACCATTCCCGTTTTGTTCACTCTCTCGCTCCCTGGGTGAGTTTTCGCCTCCGAGGGCCTCCGCGCCCCGCTCCGGAGGGCTTGCTAATGGCGCCTCGCCGCCCTCGCGCGCGCCCGCTCCGGCCGCCTCCGCCGCAACCCGGACCCACCGGAGATAGGAGTTGACCGCGGCGCGGAGCGCAGCCGGGTCCTGAGCGGTGATTTCGAGGCGGAGGCTTGCTCCCTCGAGCCACGCCCGGGCAGAGGCGCGCGGTATCTCGTGCCTGAGTTCCGGGCCAAGGGCCTTCAGGACGGCCTCGTTCCTCTCGGCCCCCAGCTCGAAGGTGAAGAAGGCCCTCAGCAGCTCCCTCACCTCGCCTTTATGACCTTCTTCACGTTGGGCCTCTCCTTGTAGAACATTTTGCACCCGCACTTCTCGCACTGGAGCCCCATCGTGTTCAGGTCGAGAGATATCCTCTCGTGGCACCTCCAGCACTTATACATTAGCTCTCACCCTCCATCTTTTTTCCCTTCTGTTTTGTAACACTACCCTCCTTTCTCTCACCTTCTTTTCTATCCCTGGCGGGCCTTTCGGTCCCCCCTGCAGCCTTTTTCGGCGCGCCTTTTCCCTCCTTTGAGGTCGGAGGGGCCCCTTCCTGCTCGCCCGTCACAGCCACGGCCTTCGGCAGATAGGCTCCTCCGGCGAACCTATGACCGCACCTCCGGCACTCCCAGATTCCCGTGCCAGCGCGCCTGACCTTCTCAAGGCCGCAGCTGGGGCAGGGGTGTTTCTCTCTCTGCCTCGCCTCGATGGCCGCGACCTGTGCCCTCGACCTGACCCCATACCTCGGTCCATACCTCCCGGCGGGGCCGACCTTCACAGTTCCTCTCGTCACACATCACACCCCCAGTCTGAATTTCTGCCTGAGCTCCCTCCCGACTCTCTGAGAGGTCTGAATCATCGCCTTGACCTCTTCGAGGGTGAGCTTGCCTCCGATGCCCTTCTGCATTGCGCGTATGTCGCCGTTCTCGTCTGTGGTGACGGTCAGGCGCGCGCGAGCCACGCGCTCCTCGTCTAGGCAGGGGTCGACAAGCAAACCCCTGTCGATTTTTACGGACGTGCATGAGATAGGGTAGTGGTCCACCTTCAGCCTGAAGTCCTCTCCCAAATCGAACCTCTTCGCCGGAACGGTCGTTGTGTTGAGGGCCATCAGGGCCCCGAGCGAGGCTGCGTCGAATAGATTGCCGCTGAAGTCAAGGGCGTGGATGTCCACGAACGCCACCCAGACCTTCTCCTTGGGCGTGATGCAGAGGCTCGAGAGGTCGATTGTCTGGGCCTCCCGGATGCCCCTGTCCACGACCCTGGCGAGCTCTATCGACTCGGGCCTTGGGGGCCCGGGCTCGAAATAAGGTGAGGCCATTGGTATCAGCTCGGCGTTGGTGACGAGAACCCCCTTATCCGGCGCGTCTGGGAATGGCTGACCGAGCTCCATCTTTACCCCGACAAGAACGTCGGTCTCGCCCCACTTCACCCTCGCGGAGCCGTCCGCGTTCTTTACAACACGGGTCTCGACGCTGACCGGCCGAATCTCGTCGGGGGCGCGGCCGTCTATGCGCCTCGACTCTGCGAAGAGCCTGTTGATGTACTCTCGCTTCAGCTCAGCTATCGCGTCCTCCTCCACTCAACCACCCCCCCCTGGCCCTTCACCACGGTCAAGCGGCATAGGTTCCTCCGGCGTCTCGTCCGTGACCCTAGTGTCCATCACCCGCTCGCTGCCTCTTTCCATCTCCGGAGGGCCAGCGGCCTCGATTACTTCAACCTCGGCTGGCTGGACGGAGTACCTCTTCCTCAAGGCCTCCTTCTGCAGCTCGTTGATGATTCTGCAGGCGCGATAGTTGTACTCTATGGCCTGGAGGAGCTCATCGTAGGTGAGGTGGCCGTCCATCTGGAGTAGGAGAATCTCCCCTGTCCTCGGAAGAATCGCCATCGGAACGTCGGCCTCGCCGCAGTTGTCCTCCTCCTTGTCCAGGTCGCATACCACGACGCCCTCAACCTTGCCCGAAGCGCAGGCCGGCACTAGGTCCCTGATGGGAACTCCCGCGTCCGCGAGCGCTACGCTCGCGGCCGTCAGGCCCGCACACCTAGTTCCCGCGTCGGCCTGGAGCACCTCGATGTAGACATCGACCGTGGTCCTAGGGAATTGCTCCACGAAGACCACAGCCTCTAGGGCCTCCGAGATAATTTTCGATATCTCGATGGACCTTCTGTCCGGGCCAGGCCTCTTCCTTTCTGTGACGGAGAAAGCAGCCATATTATATCTGCACTGAACTATCGCTCTAGCCGGGTTCTGGAGGTGCCTGGGGTGGACCTCCCTCGGGCCGTAAACAGCCGCCAGAACCTTATTCCCGCCCCACTCGATGTACGCGGAGCCATCCGCCCTCCTGAGCACCCCAGCCTGGATAGACACCGGCCTGAGCTCGTCCAAAGCCCGCCCGTCCGCCCTCCTTCCGTCCTCAGTTATAAGCCTATGGTTCGTCTGCATGCCTCCCATGTCATACCTCCTAGAAATTGCTTCCTCCTCCGGCCCCGTCCCTACTCTCCCCCCGGCTCTCCTCCCTTCCCCCGCACCCGCCCCCTCCACCTTCCCCCGGACTCCCCACCCCCACCTCGTTGAGACCGCCCGCGGGCGCTGCCTGCCTTCTCGCCTCTTCTAGAGACCTCCTCATCTCTCCGATGAGGGAGGCCACGGCGTCGGTCAGGCCAAGCCTGTGTGATTCGCACTCAATTCTTCTTATCGCAGCCATAGCGATGTCGATATCATCCACGGTCCCGTCAAGCCAGATTCTCCCGTTCTGACCTACTAGAATTCTACAGCGGGTCAGCCTCTTTAGAAGGTTGATCATCGAGCCACCCTTGCCTATGACCCTCGGGACCTTCGGAGCCTCGATGTCGATAGTCTGGCCTCCGGTCAGCCTGCGCAGGCCGGGGCCCTTCATCGTGACACTGACCTTCTTCATCTCGTCCACACTCCTCACCTGGAGGAGCACGGTGTCGCCTATCGAGAGGTACTTTGGCGTCTCGCCGTACTCCACCTCCCAGGGAGTCTCGCTCGCCGGAAGGGGGGCTACGTAAGGCGAGTTTAGGTCTATGACCCATGCAGTCGGCGTCATCTCCACAACCTTGCCGACGACGATGTCCCCCGGCTTCGGGAGGTACTTTCCTGCGAGGGGTATCACGGAAATCTCGCCCTGCTTCATCGTTTTTATGCCTAGCGTCGCGGCAAACACCGCGTCGCCCTCTCTGTAGGTTCCCGGACCCGCCCTGAGCCTGCCAGCCCCCAGCCTCTCGCCCGGCAGGACTATCTCTCGCTGGACTGCGGGTGGGGCCTGCGTACCCCCCTCCCCTCTGCCTCGCCTCCCCCTGCCCCTCCAGAGTTCCTCAACCGGGCGCATTCCCACCTCCGTTATATGGCTCTCCTTCGTTCCTTCCCCTCCCCTGCCGCTCCTACCCATCACCTCCTTCCCCCACGTCCTGGTCTTCATTTCCTCCCGCCTCGTCCTCCGCTCGCCCACCCCGCCTCCCCTGCCCATCCGCCCATTCCCATCACCAGCCATAAGAAAAACCCCTCTCGCTCTCTTCCATCAGAGCCACATCCGGCCGGCTGCGCCCGGCCTACTTGACCACCCGGACCTCGACGGAGCCGCGGGTCCTCTCGTTCATTTTCTCCATGAAATCGGTCTGGAGGCCCGCGGGCATCTCGACGAGCCCTATCCACATTCCGTTGGCCTGCCACTCCTCTTTCTTGAGGGTGCCGAAGCTTTTTATGTCGCCGATGCATCTGGCGTAGTCCTCACCTTTGAGCCTGACCGCGATGGTCACTTTCTCCAAACGGATGGGCAGGAGGGGCCGGATGGCCTCGAGGACGATTCTGACCTGTTCCTCGACGGGCTTGAAGGGGTCTACCTTGACCTTCGCCTCCTCCATCGCCATCTCTATTCTCCTCGGCGGGTGGGGGGTCTTCGTCTGCGGGTTGATTGCGTTGCGCGCAATCTCGGCCACGATCGCCTTCTTCTTGGCCTCAATCATCTCCTTCCTCTGGGCGGTGGTCAGCTGAATCTCACCGTCTTTTATTATTACCTCTGCCACTTTTGCAACGTCCGTAGTCCCAAAGACCTTTTTTATGTTCTCCTCGGCTGCTCTTTCGCCCTTCGCCTGGTCCTTGAATATCTCGTCGATTGCCAAGCTCTCGATTATATCTACCTCCTTCCCGTCCCTCAGCTTCTGGGCGGCGTCTGGGTCAACCAGGACTTCGAAGCGGAACCCGCCCCTCTCCAGCCTGGCCACCACGGCCTTCTCAAGGCTGACCATATTACCTTCCGGCCCGGAATTACTTGGCCTTCGAAATTCTAGCCTTAACGTCCTCCGGGTCCATCTTGCGGAAGTTCTCACCCACCTGTATCAGGCCGATCTCGACCGTCTCGGGCTTCACCTCGCCCTCGCTCGCCTTCGTCAGGGCCTCGATGCCGAGCGCGATGGCCGCGTCGAGTGTCATATTATCCTCGTACTTCTCCTCGAACACGCTCATTACCGTGTTCCTCCCTGCGCCGATGCTCCCCGCCTTGTAGGCCATCAGGGCGCCGCTCGGGTCGGTCTCGAAGAGGTGGATGCCCTGGTCGTCCACGCCGGCCACCAACAGAGCAGTTCCGAAGGGCCTCACTCCTCCGTACTGGGTGTAGTTCTGCTTGAAGTCGCAGATTCTCTTCACCAGGACCTCGACTTGAATTGCCTCATTGTAGGTGATTTTATGAATCTGGGCCTCGATTCTCGCCCTGTCCACGAGCACCCTCGCGTCCGCCACAAGACCCGAGGTTGCACACCCTATGTGGCTGTCGATTTGGAATATCTTGTCTATTGACTTGGCCTCGATCAGCCTGCTCGAGATGCGCTTGTCGATTATCAGCACTACTCCATCCTTATATTTAAGGCCAACCGTTGTCGTCCCCCTCTTGACGGCCTCCCTGGCATACTCCACCTGAAACAGCCTGCCGTCCGGGGAGAAGACGGTGATGGCCCTGTCGTACGCCATTTGCCCTGCCTGCATCCTCTCACTCTCCGATGGTCATATGGCATGCGGTTTATATGGTTTTTCCCAGTGGCAGGAGGTGTGGAGTCGTGAATTAAGTTCTTCTCTTTGATTTATATTCTAGCCTATTTTTTTACCGTTAAGCTCCCCTATAATAGCTAGGAAGGGGGCATATCTGGCAATCATCTCGATGTTCTCCCTTATGAATGCCCTTCTCCTAACCGGCCATATCTTCCTTATGACTGCCTAAAACGGCGTCTCACACTCTTCTGTGTGACTTTAGCGCAGCCTTCTGGAGTGATCGGAGTTTAATACACTCTCAAGCCCCCCGAAGTGCCGGATGAGCCTCACAATAGTTCCCGCCGCCTTCTCCACTTTCCCGTTGGATTGAGGATGTTAATTGTGGTCCATGGTCTGTCAGGAGCCGCCTGGGCTTGCCATAAGCCACCACGGGTTTTCTAAGACACCTCAGGCTATTCCGGGTGGGGGAGCTTTTATAGGCGCCGGCGCCCACCAGCAGCCTTGAAGCGTCGGCCTTTATACTCGGGCTCTATACGAATCACATCCTCCTCCCCTATCTCGAACCAGTCAGCATGCCACGGGAGTCGTTGTGCCGCCTCTCATACCGGACCCACTTCCGGCGTCTCTGCTTCCCGGGTTCGTCTTTTGCTAGTCCATTCTCCGTAAGAATTCTGTGAATTCGGTTGTGCAGGATAAGGAGCCCCTCCTCTCTCTCAATCGCCTTCTCCATAGTGAAAACTCCAGATACTGGATGCATGGTTCTTGCCCTCATTACACACTCCATTTCTTCATCAATGATTGACTTAATAAATGCCCTTGGCTTTATGTATGAAGGTTATCCCTAGTGCCTGGTCCGTCTGCTCGAGCTCTCTCCTACCTCAATCATAACATATCTGCACTACTCCAGATATTTTCTCCAGTGTGGCTGGCCATGCGCAAACTTCTACCTCGTGATGGCCCTCCAGCCCGTGTCATTGACTTCGAGGTGGACGAGTATGTCCATGACACATCTCTGTCCGTCTCGAGAATCGTCCGGCACCGCTCCGCGTCCCCCACTATCATCTTTTCCCACTCTTTTCTCTCCCCACTCCACCACAACGAATATACGCCCCTGCTGGGATTTTCTATATCCAGGGAGGCGATTTCTCTTATTCAAAACTCCAAAAAGCCCGCCGGGAATTGTTTCAGGATGGAGGGCTGCCGGGCGGCCCCCATCATCACAAATTCCTCCACAGCCTATTAATATCAACAGCATTATTCAGCCCGGGGGGAGCGAGACGGCCCAGCCCGACGAGTTCGAGTACGCCCACACGCACGATGTCGCCTGGATGAGCCAGAACACGAACCACCTCCCGACCTATCCTGAGGTCAAGGAGGCGATTCGGAGGAGTCTGGAGGAGGAGGAGTACCGGAAGTATCCAATCGCCACCGGCCTCCCCGGCCTGCGGGAGGCGATTCTCGAGGACATCGGGATGCCCGACTACCGCGCCCTCATCACCGCCGGAGGCATCGAGGGAATATACATTCTGGCGCGAGCCCTCCTCGGCCCGGGAGACGAGGTCATCACCTCCGACCCTTCGTTTTTCATGATTCATAAGGTGATAGAGCTCACAGGAGCGAAATGCACCAATCTCCCCGTCTACCATAAACCTTGGAAGTACCGGGTGGAGGATGTTCAGGAGGCCATAACGTCCAGAACAAGAATGCTCCTGCTCATCGACCCCCTGAACCCGACCGGTGCGGGCTACAGGAAGGAAGAGGTCCGGGCTTTTGCGGAGCTCGCGCGCGACCACGCGCTCATCGTTCTGGACGACGTCACCTACCGCGACTTCGCCACCGGACACCACGAGACCACGGAGTGGGCTCCGGAGAGGACGTTCATCGCCTACTCCTTCTCGAAGAGCTGCGGCCTCGCCGGGATGCGGATTGGCGCTCTCTGCGGCCCGAAGGAGCTGATGGAGAAGGTGGTTCCCTACAACACAAACGACCTCTCTGTGAACATCCTCGCCCAGAGGGCGGCCCTCGCCTCCCTGCAGACGAAGAAGAAGTGGCTGCCGGAAGTTCTCAAAATCTGCAGGGAGAACCAGAAAATCATTAAGGAAGCGGTGGAGAGCGTACCTGGTTGCGCGCTCCCCGTCTATCCCTCACAGGCCAACATGTTCTGCGCGGATATAGGCGTCACGGGTGTCAACCCGGACGAGCTGGAGAGGGAGCTCCTCTTCAAGCACAATGTCTTCATCAGGTCGGGGAACTACGTCTCCAGAAAGTTCGGCGGAAGGTTCATCAGGATTTCCTTCACCGTGCCAACGGAACACGCAAAGAGGTTTGCCGAGGCTTTCCCGAAGGCGATGAAGACCCTCAGGCCCAGATGAGCTCTACATCAGGGACCCATCCCGCTCCGGGCGCAAACGGCGGGCGCTCCCCGCTCATTTCAGGGCCCCCGTCACTATCCCCCAGCAGAGCCTCTGAAGACTCCTGTCCTCCCGCATCCGGGACAGGTGACCCTCTGCGTTCCGCCACCATAAACAGGGAAGCTGGTCCCGCAGGCCTGGCACCTGATGCGGCGCGGGGATGGGGGTGACGTCTGGCTCGGGAGCCGTTCCACGCTCGCCGGAATTCCGGGCCCCGGGTAGACCGGTAGGCTCTCGCCGGGGGTCTGGAGAGGGGCCCCGCTACTCGGGGCTCCACCGCCCGCCGCCGGCGCGGCCGCGCCATCCATCTGGAGCACTTCGGGCTCCTCAGCGTCCGAGCCCGCGAACCCCCCGGTCCCGCCCGCGCCGCCCACGCCCTCTTCCTCCTCCCATCCGGCGGACGGGGGCTCCGGCGGCACCGGGCCCGTCTCTCTCGCCGGCGGGGCCCTCCTCCCCAGCAGAACGGCGGCTGCAACAATGAAGACCAGCACTGCAAGGAGGAGCGCCACGAGCCACCACGGGAACGAGGATGTTGTCACGGCCGGAGCAGAGGTCCCTCCTGAGGTTCTGAAGCTCTGGTCCGCGCTCGGGCCCCCCTTGTTCCCGGCCGGGTCGGTGGACGAGACCCTGAAATGGTAGAGGGTGCCGGGCTTCAGCCCTGTCAGAACGATGGCGTGCTCGAGGACATAGAGGCTTGAGAAGATGCTCCTGCCATAGGCCGTGCTGTTGCCCCACTCTACGAAGCTGTTGGAGGGCTCGCTGGTCCTCCACAGGATTGTGGCAGTGGTTGACGTGACGTTTACGACCCTGATGTCCGATATCATAGGCGCCGTGGTGTCGGGACTGCCCGCGGTCCAGAAGCTCACGTCCCCACTGACTGCGGGTCCGTTCCCGGCCGCATCGGTGGACTTCACCCTCAGGTGGTACTCGGTCGAGGGCTTCAGACCCTGCAGGACCACGCTGTGAATGGTCGTGAGCGATGGGTCCGACGCCCTGAGGCCGTACGCGGTGTCGGTCCCGTACTCGACCTCGCTGTCGGCGAACTCGTCCGTGCTCCACAGGACGACGGCCCTCGTGTCCGAGACGCCGCTCACCGTCAGGCCCGATATCACGGGCGGCGTTGTGTCGGGTGCCGAGGGCGTGGCGTTGGACCTGAAGCTCAGGTCCTCGCTGTAGCCCTTGTTCCCGCTCGGGTCGGCGGATATGACGCGCAGGTGGTAGGAGACCCCCGGCGAGAGCCCCAGCAATGCCACGCTGTGGACAAGAACATAGCTCCTGTCCGCAGCGCTCAAGCCGTAGGACGATGTCTGGCCGTATTCCACGAAGCTGTCGGCGGGCTCGTCGGTCTCCCAGAGGACGATCGCCGATGACCCCGTCACACCCTCGACCCTCAAATTCATTATGTGGGGCGGGTCTGTGTCGGGCGACGCGAGGGTTGTGAAGCTCAGATCCTCACTGTAAGACGGCCCGTTCCCGCTCGTATCCTTGGAGCCCACGCGGAAATGGTAGATTGTCGAGGGCTCCAGGCCGCTCAGGGTCAGCTCGTGGAGGAGGACGAGCTTCACATCCGAGGTTGATGCGCCGTATGACGGGGTCGGGCCCCACTCCACCATGCTGTCAGCGGGTTCGTCGGTCTCCCATGTCACCACCGCCAGCCTGTCAGTGATTCCCGTGACCTTGACGTTTGATATCACCGGGGGTGTCAGGTCGGGCGAGGCAAGGGTCGTGAAGGTCATGTCCTCGCTGTACGAGGGACCGTTGCCGCTCGCATCCCTCGAGCTCACTCGGAAGTGGTATAAGGTCGAGGGACTCAGGCCGGTGAGGGTCAGACTGTGCTCCAGGAAAAATCCGGGGTCCGAGACGGAAAGTCCGTAGCCGGTGTCGGTGCCGTATTCCACGAGACCGTCCGAGGGCTCGTTCGTGTTCCAGCTTACCACGGCCAGCCTGTCACTGATTCCCGTTACCCTCACGTTTGATATTATTGGCGGGGCCGTGTCTGGGGCGGTGCCGATGCATATGGGCCCGAAATGCGTGGCGGTGGCGTTCCAGTTCAGGGAGTTGTCTCGGGCCCGAATGTGGAAGTACCACTTCCCCGGGCTCAGCGCCGGGCTGGTCGCGTCGTGCACCGACTCCTCAAAATCCTTCACCGCGTCCGGGACCGTCGCGGGGTTGTTGTCCCAGGATATCGAGTAGCCGTCGATGCCGCTCGGGTCCCGACCCACGTCCTCCCAAAGTACATGGACCACGCTCGCCGGATACCACTTGCCGGGCTCGGGATGGGTATCGCTCCAGACTCGCGGGTTGGCCGGGGAGAACCTGTCCAGAAGGAACTGGTAACCGTGGCCATCGGTGCATGCGGCGTAGACCTCGACCGATGAGGGAACGCCCGCGCCGCTCCCGACCGCGACCCCGCTGACTGGGCCGTTGCCCGAGCCTATGGAGGCCGAGGCCCATTTTCCCGTGGCGCTGTCTATGAAGACCCTGTAGACCTGGTTGTTGCTTGCGCCGGCGTAGAGTTCCTCCAAGCCGTCGCTGTCGACGTCCCCGGCGGCGAGGCAGAGCGCGTTGACCATGTTGCCGAGGGAGACAAGGGCCGTCCTTATCCACGCTCCTGCTGTGGTGTCGTATTTGAACATATATATCGTCGCGTTGGCCCACGACGCACCATAGACCTCGTTCTTTCCGTCACCGTCCGCGTCCGCAATCGCGAGCGCGGCCATGCTGGAGCCCTGCGAGGAGGTATCCCCCGCACCCACATCGCTCCTCACCCACGCTGAGCCCGTGTAGCTGAACCGATACACCCTCCCGTCCGCGGCGGAGCCGTAGACCTCCGGGTAGCCGTCGTTGTCCCCGTCTCCCACGGCCAGCCCCTCCATCGAGATCGCAGGCTGCCCGGGCGGCGGTACCGCGCTCCCGATGTCCTGGCTGTTCCACTCGTTGCTCTTGTAGTACATGTAGATATGGCCGTCGGAGCCGCAGCTGAATACCTCCTTCCTGCTGTCGTTGTTCCCGTCGCCGATTGCAAGGGCGTTGCCCGTGGCTGGGGAGGCTGTGGTCGCCACAGTCTCCTGGTGCCAACCGGAGCCGTCGTAGTAGAGCTGGAAGAGGGCCATCCGGCCGCGCGGAAGCGGCGGAGCGCCCCGGATGAGACCGGTTGCGTAGAGTTCAAGCTTCCCGTCGTCGTCGCCATCGCCGATTCCGACGGCGTCGGCGTTCAGCTCCGGAGCCGCGACGTTCTTGATAGTCCAGCTCCAGCTCTGGCTGTCCCAGGAGTACCGGTAGAGCCCACCGCCGGGCCTCGCCGTGAAATAGACCTCGCTGGCTCCGTCCCGGTCCCCGTCGCCAACCGCCACTCCCCTGAGCCGCACGCTGCCGCCCGGGGGGGTTCCCATGTCGGTCCGAATCCAGGCCTCGGCGGCGGCGGGCGGGGAGAGATGCCAGAGCCCTGAAGCAAGCAACAGAGTCGCAAGTGTCAGAGCCCACACCAGCCGGGATACTCTCATCATCTCCTCACCCCGCTCCTCTCTTTCTGCAAATGCGGCGGGACCATCTAATAATTTGTGGAGCGATTCACGGGGTGCCCCCGGCTCTAGGTCCCGACCACCGTGACGAACTCAGCCCCCCTGACGTCGAACCCAAGGGCGACGTCCAGTTCCACGAGCACCCCCCAGACCAGCTCGGAGTAGAGGCCCCTGTATGAAGGGGTGGCGTCGGGCGGGATGGCCAGGGCGAAGTCCGTGCCCAGAGTAGTAAGAGCCTCCCCGGGGACCTCTGCGGTGGAGACATGGGTGGTGTCCGTCTCGAGCTCTCCGGAGGCCGTGGACGTTTCGACGCGCGCGAGGGCCACCCTGGCTTTCCTGATTCTTTTTCCGGCCCTCGTTATGATGCTTATTCTGCCCGTCAGCTCCTCCCCAGCGCGCCAGACAGTCCGGGGGAGCTCGACGCTGAAGCTGGGCTTTGAGTCGTCCTCATGGCCGTCCGAGTAAAAGCGGATGGGCCCCGGGTCCGGTCCCCGCGCTCCGGGCGGGAGGGCGACGGTGACGATCGTCATCTCGTAGATATCGGGCCAGAGGGGAATCGAGGCGCGGGCGTGGAGGGTGTACCTGATATGGATAAGCTTACCCTCATAGCTCGGGAGGCCGTTGAGCTCGAGGGGAAAGGAGAAGCGGTGTTCATAGGTGCCCGGAAGAAGCTCATGCTCGCCCGCGAGCTGGCAGGCGCGCTCGAAGAGGAGACGCGTCCGCACGGGTTTTTGCCTGTGCTTCCCCGCCGGCCTCTCGCCGGAGGCGATCTCCGCACCCATGAGGCTCAGGGTCAGGGCCTGGAGTTTTGCGGGCCTCTCCAGCTCCAGCCGGACGGTGCCCTCGACCGGCCCGCCCTGAATGAAGACCTGCCTGTCGGGCAGAATTCGGATGCGGGACACGCACAGGTTATTTGGTCACTATGCATTTATAGTTATTGAGCCAGGCCGAGAGCGTCGGGACGAGATTCGTCTCTCTTCTTGGGTAGGAGTTGCCCACGAGTTTCCCCGCCCGGCATTCCTCGGAAGGCTAGAACAACGGGCTTCACGACGAAGTTCGTGAATCCTTCCCCAGAATTAATTAGGGAGGATGTGCTTCGGAAAAATGTGACTAGGAAGCGCGGGGCTTCGGCGAGGGACTACTTCCAGGCCATCAGGCCGCAGAACGCCATGCTGACCTCGCTTGCGCTGGCGCTTCCCGTAATGATATCGCACGGCAGCCTCGATCTTTTCGTTCTGGGGGCAATGGCCCTTGGCTTCCTCCTGAACAGCGCCGCAAGCATCCACAACAACATCACCGACTTCGACTACGATATGAAAGTCAGGTATACCTCAAGTAGGGTTGTTGGCACTAGAGTGCCGATGAAGCATGCGAAGACCATGTACGCAGCCCTCCTGACGGCCTGCGTTCTCCTGGGCATCTATCTGTCCCGCCTCGACCCCTGGGCCCTTCTCGTGCTGTTCGTGTTCGTGATGGGCGTCGTCAGCGCCTACAACCTCTTCGGGAAGACCCACTATGTCTGGGGCGTATGTATATCAATAGGAATCGCCGGGGTGGTGTGGTACGGCGCGATAATCGGGGGGAAGTTCCTCGAGAACCTGCACTGCAATCTTTTCATAATGGCCTACCTCGCGCTCCAGTCCGGATTCATGCAGAACTGGGAGGGAGGCCTGAAGGACGTCGCCACCGACCCATCGAACATGGCGGCGGCGATGGGGGTAAGAATCGAGGGGGAGAGGCTCTACATCTCCACCCTTTTTAAAGCGTCCGTGTGGCTGATGAAGTTCGTCATGACTGCCATCCTGCTCTATTTCGTCCACATCACCGTCGGCCTGACGGACCCCATCTGGCTCCTCAGCCCCGTCGCGGTGGCGGTGATTGCCCTCAACGCCCTGTCCTACCCAGCTGCCCACCACCTCCTAAGCTTTAAGAAATTCGACAGGGGCGCGATAATCCGCGCCTACGGCTACCACGAGGCGCTGACATGGGTCGCGCTGCCCGCGGCGCTGTATCCCGTTCTTGGTATATGGCTCGCCCTCTTCACAGCCCTCCTCCCTCTGGTCTGGTATGTGGTCTACAACACCGCTGTCCACGGGAGCCCCCTCGTTCCAGACATCTAGCCCGGCGGGAATGGTTATATAGAGCGCGGACAATCGGCGCCCGGAGGGGAAATTGCCGGAGTCCGCAGAGAAGCCGCCGATAGTCTTGGTCGACGCCAGCAACGTCGCCTACGGAGGGGGCCTGCTGAAGGGCCCGCGGATGCACCTGCTCGCCAGGGTGCTTGAGGAGCTCCGGAAGCACCCCTTCCGCGTGGGCGTGGTCGCGGACGCGAGCCTCAGGCACGTGATTGACGAGCCGGAGAGGCTCGAGGAAATGATTCAGAGCGGGCTTGTGACCCAGGCCCCTGCGGGGCGCGAGGCCGACGACTTCCTGATTCAGCTAGCGCTCAAGAGGCAGGAGCAGGGCGAGACCGTGTATATTCTTACCAATGACCTATTTCCGGTGAAGAGCGCAAAGGGCGTGGTGCCCAGGATAACATTTGTCCATTTCTCATTCCATGACATCGACGAGCTCGTATTCAGCCCCCCACTAGAAACGATACAAACCCACTCGAAGGAGGACGGGGGAGCGGAGGCGGCCCTTGCGCAGGGTCTGCCGGAGGCCGGCCGGGACCTGCTCGAGGCATTTTTCAGCTTCGTCGCCTCACTGGAGCCAGCCGTCAACGAGGGGTCCAGAATTCCGTTCTCCCGCGTGGCGGGCTACCTGCATAACCAGTTCGACGGCGACTTCTGCAGACGCTTCGGCCTTCGAAGGCCTAAGGAGCTCGCGAGGTCGCTGGAGACGGAGGGGTATGTCAAGCTCCACGGAACTACCCCTCTCTATCTCGAGGCCACGCGAAAGCTCGTCGAGGAGGTATCGGCGCTGAAGGGCGAGGCACAGACGCCCCCCGCCGTCGAGCCAAAGGCCCCGGCGCCGCAGCAGGTTCCGGAGAGGGCTCCGGACATTAGGGAGGATGGAACCGCTCTCGAGGCTGCTCTCGAGGCGCTCAAGCGCGAGAACCACTACCCAACCGAGGAGAGAATCGGGGCAAAGCTACGCGAGCTCTTTCCGGGGAGGGGGCTCCAGGCGAAGAGCATAATTGAGCGGGCACTCGGGGCCGGAGCGCTCGTAAAGGAAGAGGTCGGAACCCTCACCTGCTACTGGCCCGCCTCCGGCCGCTGGGAGGCCATCAACCCCGACGACCCCTCCGACCCCTATCCGGAGGAGGCCTGGAGGGCTTTCAGGGAGTCGCTCAGGCGCCTGCCTCCGTTCAGGAGGAGTTCCCAGACGCGCTACCACCTCGCCCTCCACCTCGGCAAGTTCGGGGAGCCCATGATCGCGGACCTGCCGCAGGCCTTCAGGGAGCACATGGTCCAGCTCGCCGTGAGGAAGAAGATATTGATTCCCTCGCCGACGATGATGGGGATGAGGATAGACGTGCCGAGAGAGGTTTGAAGCTGGCTACCCCACGCCCTGCCATGCCATGCTATCCCTGAGTTTTTTAGTGTCCTCGCCCTCCGCGGGCTTCCTGAAAACGAAGAGGTGCTCGTGCATTATCATTAAAAAGTTCCACTGGAGCGACTTCTTCACCCAGTAGGGCGTGGACTTGCACTGCCATTGGTGCTTGATGATGTCCTCACGTAGAACGAAGCCCTCGGAGAGAAAGGCGCCGAGGGTCCTGTAGGCGATGGGGACGTAGTGCCTGTGCCTGCGGGTGTCACCAATGAGAATTCCGCAGTAGCCATCCGGCTTCAAGACCCGGAAGGACTCTCGGGCGACGAGCCTCATGTGCCCCACGAACTCGTCAATCGAGTGGACCATCGAGAGATCCCCGGGAACCGCCTTCGAATATGGAATGATGTTGGCATAGGGCGGGTGGGTGGCGATAAGATCAATTGAGCAGTCATCTATCTTATCGAGATTGCGGGCGTCGCCGACGAAGGTCCTCTGCTTTGTCCGCGGGAGGGAGTCGTCGAGCGTCCGGGGGAGGGTGAAGCTCAGCCGGTCTCGGGTCAGCATTATCGCCTCTTCGCGGATGTCGACGCCGATAGCATTGCGGCCGGTGAGGCGGGCCTCGACCAGCGTCGTTCCGGAGCCGCACATCTGGTCCAGAACCATCTCGCCGGGTTTCGTGTAGCGTAGGATGAGGTTTCGCGGAATCTGGGGGGCCCAGTTGCCGCGGTAGTTGCCGCGGTGCGTCGCCCACTCCCCGCGGTCCGGGAAGGACCAGGTTGTGAAGGGCTCCAGGGTGAAATTGCGGGGCTGGGGGTCTTTAATATGATGGGCACGGCCGATGGGGATTGGCCTCGGCTGCCGCCCGATGCGGTCCTGAATTCGGATATCCCCATGAACGCGCGCATAAGCGAGATAATCGGCGTGGGTGACTTCGCGCAGGGTGACCGGAGCGATTATGATCAGGATTGGAAAGATAAAGATAGTTCACAAATTCGATAAGTAAAGTGTAACTAAGTTTAAGTATGGAGTGATACGGATCGGCATCGTGGAAAGAAACGGGGCCAACGATTGGGTCGTTCGAGCCACAAGGTCATACCTGCGCTTCCAGATTATGACTGTTCTCAGGTCCGGACCGGGCACGCCCTCCGAGATCGCACGGCAGCTCTCGGTGGCGAGGTCGAGGGTGAGTCGGGCGCTGAGGTCCCTTGAGAGGATGGGGCTGGTGACGAACATAACGCCGGGGGCGAGGAAGGGCAGACTTTTCATATTGTCTGAGAAGGGAAAAACGGCGCTTTCTGCACTGAACCTGCTCACCAGGTGATTTCCAGTCTTCGCATCATCTGCCGGCCAGTTTCATGCTCGCAACTATTTCCTCGAAGCTCAGACCCCTATCACCGAAATCTGCATGCTCGTAAATCAACGGATGAATTTCAGGATAATGGCTTAGCTCGCTCATCACTGCCTTCGGAAATGATGAGGATACGATAAAACCTGATACGGCCCGGTCCCCGACCTCATCGAGATAGCTCGCGAGCTGGTTTATATCTTCTACTTTTGCGGAATTCAGCTTGACCTCGCCCACGACCTCCCGCGAGGGCGCCTCAAGGCTCCGCTCTTTAATAATGAGGTCAGGGGACCCGCGCGCGATCGCCCGCTCGCCGAGGACCTCGAGCTCGCGGTTGCGCCAGTCGCTCAGTCCGATTAAATTAAGCAATGAGTTCATCGCTTCTCTATTCTTCTTCAGATGATGCCTTATTGCGGCCTGAAGGAGCTTCTCATCGAATTTAAAAACCCCGTCGGGTCTTTCACGGTTTCTTGAATAGCGCGGGGTGAAGGAGGGGGCGCTCAGCTCCAGTTTTGGCTTCTCAGGAGCGCTTACCGGATGGGCGAGACGCAGCACATTCTGCCTCGAGAGCTCGTCGCCCTGGAAGTGCGACTTCCCATAGCCCCCTCTCCAGAGAAGCCCCTCGGCGAAATACGCGAACTCCGACCGGATAATGGGCTCGTCGAACTCCCCAATCTGCCGCAGGAAAAGCCGGAACGGGAAATAATGCGCGACCGCTCCTTCCTTTCCTCCATACCGGCTTATCCCCCGAAAATAAATCGGCTCCCAGGAGGGAGGGAGGCGCTCTGGCTCTGTGTAGGCGGCCTTGGAGACCACCTCGTATATATTCCGGACGCGCGCACCGTAGAGGAATGACAGCTGGTCCCCGGGCGATATGTCCTCGAACGGCCACGGCCCCGTCGAGGTGGAGGGGAAGCCGGCGTGGGAGTGCTCGAGGCAGAGTTCCAAGTTGCGCCTCGTGCTCACAGCCACTAGGAAGTAATCGGGCACTGCGCAGGGGATTGGGATTCCGGGATCTAATGGTTTCGGTGAAAAATAAAAAATCAGGTAATTCATTTTGTCCCCCTCAGCCTATAAATACGCCCCATCCACTCTCTCTTCCCAGCGACGCAATCCCAGTGTTGGGAGGTATGGGAGTAAAACTAAAGAAGCGCTCCGCGAGCGCCCCCGCATATATCGAATGGGGGGACCCAATGGCGCTGTCCCCTTCGACGAGGGCTATAAAAAGCTCTCCGCTTTGACGAGGCAGGCAGGGGTTAGGCCCGTCCTCGCGCCCTTCGCGCTCCATCCCCCGAACCAAAGACCGCAATCTAGGGCGAGCTCTTGACCCGCGTGGTCATATCCATTCACGGAGATGCGGAGCCGGCGGGCGACATCGATCTAGAGCTGCTCCCCGAGATGGAGTTTGCGACCTTCAAGTACGAGACCCCAGCTGATGAATATAGAAGGAGCTACGCTGAGCTGTAGAGGTGGGTTGAGGACAATGGCTACATCATCGTCGACTCCCCGATGGAGATTCACACGAAGATGCCGAAAATGGTCGATGGCAAGATGGGCATCTACAGCGAGATACAGTTCCCGGGGAGGAAGAGGTAGCCCTCCGCCTGATACCCCGGAATGCCGGGCCCCGGACCTCGTGCACGACGACCGCCCGGTCACAGGCCCTCAAGCGCCGGGCAATGTCGCCATCCTGCGTCCCGTTCCTGATTTACCTGAAGCCAGGTCTCGAGGGCTCGCTTGACAGTCTGGAGCGCCTGCCACGCACGAGCTGACCAGTCTTCTACAGCTAGTGCATATGATACTGATATTCGATGCTTAACATATTATACATTTTGACGACCCAGCATGAGGTGTGATGAGCGCCCGCATAACCCGGCTCGAGCTCAACCCAGCAGAATAGTTATAAATGATATAGTTCATTCCCAGCGGGCCGGGGGGACGAGAGGTGGTTCGTAGAAAATCAAAAGGGGCCGGGGCCGGCAGGAGCCTTCACAGTGCGCTTCGCATCTCGGCGAAAAAGCTTGAGCAGATAAATGCATTCCTCCTCGATCCGAAGAACCCTCAGGTCCACGCGATTCTCGAGTTGATTGATAAATATGGAGGCATAGAGGAGATTCGCAGGAAGGCCCGCGAGAGCGGTACTTACGAGAGCCTGATGGCGCGACTGGAGAAGAAGAGGGCCGATTACGCAAGGGAAGTCGAGTGGATGGCGAAAAAGAGGGACGAGGGTTCATTCATAACCGTTGAAGAATATAGGCGTAGGGTCCTCGGCCCCCGGGCCGACAGAATGGATTTCGACATGAGTCGAGCCGTCACCCTCGAGATCAGCGCCTGCCAGTACTTCAGCCACCTCGTCGCCGAGACAAGGCAGGCGCTAGAAAGAAAGGAGCTGATGCCGGGCCGCTTCATAAGGGTGAGGAACATGAAGGAGCAGGAGGCGGACGGGGACCTTCTGGCGGTGAGCGCGGCAATGAAGGTCTTCGGCGCGTCGGTGTGCGAAACCCTCGACACCCGCGGGACCGACGGCTCCAATGTGCACCTTGGCGGCCCGGAGACGATCACGGGCTACTTTGGCGGCGTCGGCCAGCCCAATAACTACCCCATTAAATGGGTAGACGAGTTCCTTTACTACCACACAAACTACGGCGTCAGACAGGTTCTCAACGTGAATAGCGGGACCATTCTTGCGGCTTACATGCTCCACAGACTGGGCGTGGACATTGAGTTCAAGATATCGGTCTACATGGGCAACGACAACCCCTACGCTGTCCTCTGGACGATTCTGGCCGCGCGCCTCTTTAGCCGCGACGACGGCAGCTCCCCCCTAATCGGATTCAACTTTTCAAACTCAGTCAACAACGATACCATTCGAGCCTGCGCCAGAATTCGCAGGGAGCTGGGATTCGAGCGGAACATACGGTTCGAGCACCACATTCTCGAGACCTGGAAGAGTATCGTCAGGCAGCCCTACGACAGGAGGGCGGAGCTCGTCGAGCTCGCGGCGGAGGTGGCGAACATCAGCGCCAAACACGAGGGCGGCGAGGTGGCGGTGGAGAAGACGAGGGAGCACCCCTCAGACATTCTGGACTACTTTCTACCAAAAGAAGAAATAGAAGCAAGGGGGCTGCAGGACGCCTTGCTCCGTAACTACCTTGACAAGCACGAGGCGATCAACAACACCGCGAAGGCCCTTACTGAAGCAGGGCTCACGTTCATCGCGGCTCCCCTGCTGCACCATCGGCGTGAAGAAAGAGGAGAAGGGGGGTCCAGAAGTTCAGGGAAGAGCAAATGGAGGTGAGCGGTGATGAGGCTAAAGCTGGTGTTTGCGGGCTTTGGTGTCGTCGGGAGGGGACTAGCCGAGCTGCTCCACGCCAAGAGTAAGCTGCTGGCCTCGAGATATGGGCTGGAGTGCAGCGTCGTGGCAGTTTCGGATAAGTTGAAGGGGGCCGTCATGGACCCAAGCGGCCTGGACCTCGGAAAACTGATTAAAGCCGGCGAGAAGGGGAAGCTCGAGGAGCTAAAAGCTCCGAAGAAGGGCTTTGACGTTCTCCAGATGATTCAGGAGGCCGGGGCCGATGCCCTCGTCGAGGTGACCTACACGGACATAAAGACGGGTGAGCCAGCGACCACGCACATTAGGAAAGCGCTCGAGCTGGGGATGCATGTGGTCACCACTAACAAGGGACCTGTGGCCTTGTACTATCGAGAGCTTGCTAAACTTGCGAAAAAAAAAGGCGTCAAATTCCTCTTTGAGGGAACCGTGATGAGTGGGACGCCGGTGCTGAACCTCCTCCGGGAGAACCTCGCGGGCTGCGAGATAACGGAGATGCGTGGAATTCTTAACGGAACCACCAACTATATCCTGACGAAAATGGAGGAGGGCTTGCCCTACGCAGAGGCCCTCAAGAGTGCCCAAGCACTGGGATATGCCGAGGCCATTCCTGACGCGGACGTGCTGGGCTGGGACGCACTGGCCAAGGTCACGATTCTCGCCAACGTCGTGCTTGGCGCTCGCCTGAAGCCGTTCGACTGCCCCTGCGAGGGGATCACGAAAATCAAGCCCGAGGACATCAAAGCCGCCAGGGCCGAAGGGAAGCGATACAAGCTGATAGGGAGGGTCTGGATGGAGGGGAACATCGTCAGAGCCTCCGTTGGCCCCCAGCGGGTCGAGCTTACCCATCCCCTCGCGGGCGTGGGTGGGGCCACGAACGCCCTCACCATCACCACCGACGCCCTCGGCGAGGTAACGATTATCGGGCCAGGGGCCGGAAAGAGAGAGACGGGCTACAGCCTTCTGAACGACCTTCTGCATATAGGGGGCAGATTATGAAGATGCTCCTTGACGGCAAATGGGTTGAGAGGAAGAGGAGAATCGAGGTACGCGACCCCTACGATGGCTCCCTCGTGGACACCGTCCCGAGGGCTGAGAGGCGGGACATCGAGACCGCTCTGCGCTCATCCCTTGAGGGATTCAAGGAGATGCGCTCCTTGCCGGTTCACAAAAGGGCGGATATTTTGTACCGAACCGCACAGCTCGTCCGGGAGAACCTCGAGGACTTTGCAAGAACCATCGCCCGGGAGGGCTCCAAGACCATTCGGGAGGCAAGAAAGGAGGCTTCAAGGTGCGTAAACACGCTGACAGTCTCAGCAGAGGAAGCAAAGCGGGTTCTGGGGGAGACGATTCCCTTCGACTCCTTTCCCGGGGGGGAGAAAAGGAAGGGCTTCTACTATCGATTCCCTATAGGGGTTATTCTTGCCATCACCCCGTTCAACGACCCCCTCAATCTCGTCGCGCACAAGCTTGGCCCGGCCTTCGCCGGGGGGAACTCGGTCATCCTCAAGCCCGCGACCGCCACGCCCCTCTCAGCGCTGAAACTGGCCGAGGCACTGCTGGAAGCGGGTCTTCCACCAAAGGCCCTTCAGGTGCTGACCGGTCCGGGACCCGAAGTTGCTGAGCCGATGGTGAGCGATGAGAGAATCAGAATGGTCTCCTTCACTGGCGGCGTCGAGGCTGGAAAGCGAATAGCCGCCCTCGCCGGAATCAAGAAGCTTGGAATGGAACTCGGCTCCAATTCGCCGGTAATTGTCTGGGAGGACGCAGAGCTATCGTTAGCGGTGGAGTCGTGCGTCTCAGGGGCATTCTGGGCGGCGGGCCAGAATTGCATCGGCGTTCAGAGAATCTATATCCATAGTAAGATTTACCAAGAGTTTAGGGACGCTTTCGTTCAGCGCACCTTGAAGTACAGGGTCGGAGACAAAATGAAGGAAGAGACCGACATGGGGCCGATGATAAACGAAACGGAGGCGAAGAGGGTTGAAGAGTGGGTCAACGAGGCTGTAAAGATGGGAGCAAGGCTTCTAGCTGGCGGAAGGCGCAAGCGGGCTCTCTACTATCCTACGGTGCTCGAGAATGTATCTGAGCAGGCAAGAATACACAGTCACGAGGTTTTTGGACCTGTTGTCAACCTCTACCCCGTCAAGGGACTGGACGAGGCAATAGCCAAAGCCAACTCGCTCCCCTATGGGCTGCACGCCGCAATATTCACGAGCAGCGTTGAGGTCGCGTTCAAGGGTGCCTATTCCCTCGAATGCGGTGGCGTGATGATAAATGACTCCACGGACTACAGACTTGACTCCATGCCCTTCGGCGGGGTCAAGTACTCGGGCTTGGGAAGGGAGGGCGTCAGGTTCTCGCTTCTCGAGATGACTGAGCCAAAGGTAGTCTGTTTCAACTTGATTGGAATCTGATGGGGCCCAGAGGTCTAACCACGGCTAAAGCACGCGTCTATACCAGCCCCTTCACCCACTCCGCGAGCCGCTGTTCGTAGTCCGGGGGCAATCCCATCCCCTTATCTGTGCCCTTCCCCACTCTGAAGTCAATCTCGGCGATCTTGACCATCCCCTTTTTCCCAGACAGGATTTTCTCCATTTTGGGAAGGGCTCTCGGCTTCATCATCGCATGGGTGTTGATCAGGGCGTATTTTTTGCCCTGTAGAACGGGCAGTGCCTTGAGATACGTCCTGAGCGGTCTGGCGATGGTGAAGGCCTCCGTGGCCCCGGAAAATATATAGAGGTCGGCCGGTGGTATCTGGGAGGGGTTCGACTCGTTGGCGCGTAGTACGAGAACCTCGTGGCCCCCGCTCTTCAGCAGGTTTTCGACGCAGTCAACGCACTTTTTTCCATTGCCATAGCGAGAGTGGTAGATGATGGCGACCTTCATTCCAGCACCGGCCTATATGAATCCTTCTAATATATAAAAGCTCAGAGGCGGGCTGGGAGCCAGTGCCCTTTAGAATGCCCTAGGGCCTTCTCGCCATAATGGCCTTCGACTGCCCGAAGTCATAGCGGGTCTATGAGCCGGAGAGCGGGGAAAAGGTAAGACCCGATACACGGCGAGACTCCAAGCGAGGCGCGCCCACGCTGGACTAAGGCGAAAGCTATCTTATTACACATTTTTGCGAGAGGCCCGTCAGGACCGAGCAAGAGGCGAGCCGTCATGGACGGCGAGCCTGAGAGCGCAGCGAGCCCGCGAAGCCTTTTTTGAAAACTCTTGGAAAAAAAGTTTTGCTCCCGACGGGATTTGAACCCGTGTCTGAGGCTCGAGAGGCCTCGATGATTGACCGGACTACACTACGGGAGCGTCCTGCCGCCCGGTGGCCGTGGGCATCGCCACCGGCCTCCCCATCAACATTTACCCCCTTTTAATAGATTTTGCCCGACTTCTCTTTAATGGCCCAGGCTGGACCGCAGACGAGCGGCATCAACCACAAAGCGCTCGTCAAGGTGAGGCCGGGCCTACACATACTTACACATACTACCCAATATTACTCATTAATAGTGGGCCCGGCCGGATTTGAACCGACGACCATCCGGTTATGAGCCGGACGCTCCACCAGCCTAAGCTACGGGCCCTTTCTATTACCATAAAATCTCTCTATTCTAATAAGGCTTTAGGGAACCCTCTGATGGGCGTCTGAATTAGATTTCTGCACTATAAATTTAATAGGGAGGAAGAGCATTAGCACAGCGCCTTGGAGGTGGCGTGATGCGTTCTGTAGGTATTTGTTCAGTGCTAATTGGTCTTGTTCTCCTGACCACGTCCTGTCTCGGCTTCACGATGCCCATCGAGTCCCATCCTGCTTCCTCTGCCTTCACACAAGCAGACGAGCCCTGGTGGGATCTGGACTGGCAGTTTCGGAGACCCGTGACCATCGACAACACTAAGAGCACAGCTCAATTGACGGATTATCCGGTGCTTATCAACCAGACCTATGATTCAGATATGAAAAGGGACTTCGGGGATCTGAAGTTTGTCCAGAGGGACGGGGCCAGCTTGAAAGTTCTCCCATGCTGGTATGAGAACATTGAGGAGGGGAAAGCCCTGAAGGTTTGGGTGAATGTGAGCAGAATAGCCGCCGCCTCGACAACTCAAATATATATGTACTACGGCAATCCAGCCGCCACCTACGCTGGCGGCCCCGAGCAGATCTCGGTTTTCTACGACGACTTTACTGGCAACTCACTCGACAGCCAGAGGTGGAATACACCCCATTTCGTGGATACGGCCACGACCTGCTCGGTCAATGGTGGAATGCTCGACTTCAATGTGGGCAGTGGCAACGCCCATACTGGCGGCTGCGTCATTTCGAAAATCTCCCTTCCCGAAGGCAGCTACGCCATAGAGACGAGGCTGAAGTTCACGGACTGGTACCAGAGCGCATTCGGCGCCTACGCAGGCTTCACCAATGAAGTGGCATACGATGACTCCTATTATGGCAGCCCTCTTAAGCTCGTTTCGGCTCGGCTCTATGACTATCTAAAAAATAACGTTTACCTCGCTCTCACCGTGAACGATATCGGGACCGTCAATTCAAACACCCAAATAACAGTACGGAACATATGGTTCAGGATGACCACCTACTACACTCCTGACACTTGGGCCAAGGGCGTCTGGAAGCAGCTTGAGAGCCCCTTCAGCGAGCAAAGCCTTGAAATCAGCGGTAGCGGAGGAATCACACCCAAATACGTCGTCGTCGGCATCGGGGACTATTCAACGACCGAGCACACCTATTTCGACTATGTACTAGTAAGAAAATACAGTAAGCCGGAGCCCAAGGTTTCTATAGGAGAAGAAGAGAGACCATTTAGATTCATGTCCTTTGAATGCGAGCCCACGGAGCTTTCCGAGAAAGATGTGCTTAATCTGCTCGCGCGCATCGACAATCCCACCCCCATGGTAATTCCTGTCAATATATCCTTCCGTGTCGGGGACGATTTCAATACAGCCGAACATATCGAATCGAAATCCGTTGATTTACAGCCCTCCATGCTGAACGAAATCAGGACTAGCTGGGTCGCGACCGGCGGGAACAACACCCTGTGGTTTGGCCTTAATCATATACCTGTTGCATCGATCAACATCTCAGTCAACCGCTATCCAGTCTTGAGCCCGATAATGGACCAGGTCGCGAGCCAGGGGAAGAACTTCAAGCTGCTCATCTTCGCAGAGGACGCCGACGGCGACAGGCTCAACTGGAGCGAGGACTGCCCGCTGTTTGACATTATACCGCGCGGCGAGCAGAGCGCCGAAATCAACTTCACACCGACAAATGACGAC